>CAZKOQ010000077.1:0-11772 GCA_964554425.1 uncultured Pirellulales bacterium
GGCGGGAAGGCACCAAAAATTTTTTCTTTTCATCAAACTGCGGAATTTGGGTTAGGCGAAATCCTTAACTGTGCCACTTTTGCTGATATCGGATACTCTCTAACCAAGGTTCAGATATGCCTTCCTGTTATCGCCCGCCAAAGTAGAAAGAATGAGGATTGCCAGCTGCTACCGCTGCCAGTCCTTATGATTTTCTATCAAAAGCACAGGACGAACAATCCCGCCAAGAAAAAGCTCTGTGATCTTCTTATGGTCTACCCTAACCACCAGATTATTTTTACCCAACCTCAACGCATCCGTTATATCCACATCAAAAGGTTTCCGGCACGCCTCCTCACCCAACGAAGCTGCTTTACTGCCATTCACATAAACTGTTACTGCATGCCCATCTACCTCAGTAAAAAATAGGCTCAGCCGACTCTGCCAATGAGGGACATTGACATAGGTGCGATACCACATAATAGACTTGATATCTGGCAGACCTTGAGCATTCAGCGTATAGCTATATGTGGCTACCTCTTTCCACATAGAATCATCAAAATCGGGCTTGTGGTAGCCCATCTCTACGCCCTTATCATCATTGTCGTAAGATAGCTTCATACGGTCCGGCAGGACCTGTAGAACTTTGTTTGGGGACGCCACCGCCTTAGCTCCTGCTGTCAAGTGCTGGCCAAGGAACCGCTCAAGGTAATTTAGCGTGTAATGGCTGCCGTATCCTTTGCTTTGTTCCACCCTATTGCGGGCATATAATTCATCATAAATCTTCTTCGCCTTTGCGAAATCGCCCGAGTTGGTTGCATTGCGTATCTGGATGTACTGCACTGCATTCTTTAGGCCATCAGCGGTCATAGCCACCCGGCCGGAATATGTGTTATCGTTCTGAGCAGCAGAAGATGCTTTTTCCACCAATCTTTCCAGCTTCTCCAGAAGTTGCGGTGTGTAGGCCAGATGCAGCGCAAAGAAACTGCCCGACTCACATTTCATCTGGGCAAAGGCCTGGTCGATACTCAGCCAGTATTGCTTCATAAATGGACCGGCTGTGGGTCCATAGAACTTCATAAAGTAGTCATCCATCATAGCGTCGTTATCCATATCAGGGTTGTAGGCAAGGCGAATGCTCTGGTAGATATGGGGGCCATATATCTCCCAGTTCACAAGCGACTCAAGGTTGATGCCGATGCAGCCCTTCTTCGCCAGGTACGGGATGTCATTTTTCCAAACAGAAAGCTTCGAGAACGGTACCAGGCATTCGGCAAGATTATAGTTATAGGTTCTATAAGCGATGTGGTTTGCCGCTGTTGCCCAGTCATCGATTACTTTTTCAAGCTGCGCTTGACAGGGTGAATTAGGGCTGCCTATACGGTGGTAGCGAGAGTAGCGAATCGGAGCAATCCATGCTACCAGATTCGCAGATACTTTACGATTAATAGTAGGAGGCTGAGTGTAGTCAGCGTAGCAATAGAAACTCAAAAGCCAATCGGGATGAGCTTTGGCCACCTCACGTGCGACCTCATCCAGGAAATCTACATATCGGTTTGTCATGCTGGGCCTGCCCGAGGAAGGTTCGATACTATTGGGGTCATCTTGTGTCAGGCAGTTATCGCACTGGCAATATCCGGTTCCATCAGGTGGAGAAACGGATGGATTGTGAGCTCCTTTTGAGATAACTCCTTGGGCAAATATCTTGCGAAGCTCTGGATTTGACGTGCAGTACCAGCCTCCTTTTCTTCGCCGGCCATCCCGCAAGGCGAAATATTCGGGGTGGGCCTCGAACAAACGCTCATCAATATACCTGCCCCACGCGTGCCCGGTATCCACAGCCAAACCACCTGCACCGTTCCAGACCTTCCAGAGGCTCGGCCCGCTCCATTGCGAACCCCATATCTGGCGAACCATCAAACCGGGCTTTTCAGTTATGTCAAACCTGCCCACAGTTATGGTTTTCTTCTTGGGATAAACCTCACCAAGGTCGTTGTCCATAAAGTATCGGCAGCCCAATTCTTCCAAGAATCGGCAGACAGCCTTCACCGTCGAGGTCTCATTTTGTCCACCAATAAGAATTTTGCTGCTTCCATCACTAATGATACGCAATCCCTCTTTTGTTGGGCTCTCTATGTCGTTGAGATTTAGGCCAGCACCCGTGGCTGCTGCGCCAACATAGATTGCAGCTCTGCCATTTTGCACTTGGCTAACAATTTCCAATCTCACGTCAGTCATCTTCTCAATCCAGTCAGCCAGCACTTCGGCTGCCGTTTGGTCATTGCACTCAAACCCACCGCCTCTTTTCTTTCGCCCCTCTTTCTTGTGATTTACTGCAATACCCTCAGTAGCCCTCTGCTGCACAATTACCGCCACCGCCCGACCGTCTCTAACAATATCTATTCCTTGGTCCTTCGCCGATGAGCTGGAAGCCGCAAGAACTGAGAACAAAACCAAAACAACGCGTTTAGGAGTCATCGTTTACCCCTTCTTCTCTAAGATCATACTTACTTGATAGCCATTTCTCAGCCATGACCCTATGTTTTCCAATCAACATAATACCTAAATCATAGTCAAAAACAACGAATCAGACAGTCATGGCAAGCTTCAGCCTATCCCTTACATAGCACCCAGCCAAGGCAAGAAGAGACTGAGAATAGATTGTTGTCCAAGTTCCTGGACCTTTCGCTGGTATCAATGTGATTTGCCGTCTGCGGATAGCTGTTCGATAGATATCATTATGGCTCGAGGTCCCGTGCTATTTCTTGTTCTTTCTGAACTTTAGAAAATGCTCAAGGAAAAGATATATCTGCTCGTTCGATTCGGCGGTCGGTGAATGGTCCTTGCGGCTGGTCATAGCAACCCTGTCTGTATATCCTAAGAGCTTGTTGACAGCGATAGTGTGATTAATCGCTTTCCATCGCTCGGGCGGGTCCTCTGAACCGCCGGAGACTAAAAATGGTCTGGGTGCCATCAGTGTATGTAGTTCATGTAGGTCGTGACCTTTCTCAAATAGCTCCTTGTAAGCACCGGTACGGGGATTAGTTTCGCCTGGGATTCCACTGGCTCGCTGCCTGTCAGATTCATATCCCAGATACCATGGCTCCCAGTAGTTCACATTGGCCCGACTCTCGTCGAAGACAATCCCTGGGTCCGACCAAACGGCACAAGCAAACTTCTCGTAGAGGCAGGATGCAAACATAGCCCATTTCCCGCCATACGAATGGCCAATGATGCCAATGCGGTTGGGGTCAACATCGGAAAGGCTTGCCAGCGCATTATAACAGTTAGCTGCCACGTAGGCCAATGCCGAAAGAGGCTGAAGATGAGCTCGGTCATCACCGGGTTGGTATAGCGGTTTATAAGGAGGTCGTAAGCTACAGAAGTCCGGTGTCCCGATTGACAGTGTAATAAAACCACGTTTGGTCAGTTGATAACCGAAATCACGCAATTCCTTGCCCAGGCCGACCCCTGTTTGCGCATCATAATAGACCACGAGCACCGCAGCAAATATTCCCTTGCCATCAGGAACAAGCAGATAACCATCTACTGTCTGCTGCCCCGGTGCTATCTCGATACGTACTTGATGCTGGGTGAAGTCCTCGCGTTGTTCTCTTGCTATGTATTCAATTTTTGGTTTCTCAATCAGCGGTGGCCAACTCCCCATGATATTACGCCAGGTGTTTAATATCTCTTGCCTGCGTTTTTGCCAGTCTGCCGGTGTGTTCACAGCAGTCCCATCATAAAATTTCAAGGGGGACTTATAATTCCCAAAGTCGTCGGCAAGCTCTGGAGGCGGTCTAAACAATGGGGTAATTTCCCTGGGGACACCTTTAATGCTACTATTCTCATCTTGTCGGCTCGGTGATTTAGCAGGTGGAGACGCCAAAGGACCGTACCGGCTGAGGTCAAGGACTAAAGCACTATCTTCAGGTCCTACCGCATCCTTATATCTACCGGCAGTTTTCCACTTGGGCAAGAGTTGATATGACTTCTCGTCCTCAAAAATATCCTTTACACTTGGAACAACATACGAATTCTTTTCAAGGCCGGTGGATTGCATTTGGCTAAGCGAAAAACGTTGGTGATTCGAAGTATACTCTCCAAAATCATAGGTAGGGTCAGCATCGTAAACATTGTAATCCATATATGCCAGCGCGGAACTTAGCTGCTGTTTTTTGTTTTGACAGGCTGCGATAGAAGAGCCTTTTGAAATAACGATATTATTCCAGATTTTGGTATTAACGACGCCGCCAGCCCAAGCCCCTATTAGTTTGCCCGAACGGGCAAGATTATCGTGGACTTCGGTGCCGGTATTGCCCGCGTGGAGTTCGATGTCGCCATCGAAAACATTGTCGTAGATACAATACACAGCAGGTCCTCCCTGATTGTTTCCATAGAATTGCGTCGTATTGCGAGTGAAATAGTTTCGCCTGTAAGTATTTTGGACGCCAAAGTCTTTATCGAAAACTCCTGCAGTGTTGTCGTAGATATAGTTATCCTCGATAATAACGTTCTTTTCTCCTTTGCTATATACCTTGATACCGGCGCTATTTACACTATCTCCTTTGATGCCGTGAATGATGTTATGGTGTATCCGGCAGTCTGGTGCCTTTTCTATGCGGATGCCATCGTGATTATCGCCGGTGGGGATATAGTTGCCTATCACTTCGCAGTATTTGATGACGCATCCCTTCGCATCGTAGATTATGATGCCCTTCGGTCGATTTGTCATATCAACAATAAAACCATCCCAGACGATATAATCCTGATTGCTACTTCCGATGGCGGCCTGGCCACCAGAAGTGGTAATCGTTACTTTGTGGCCCTGATAAGATTTGAACGTAATAGGGCTGTCCTTTGTGCCAGAGCGTGATGGATTGACAGCCGGCGTTGCCCAGCCCGGTGAGGCACCTACATTGTAGGTCCCCTCTTTTACCAAAACGGTGTCCCCTGGCCGCAAAATCGTTGCTGTGTGATTTATCGTCTTCCACGGTAATGCTTCTGTTCCCGCATTATTATCGCTTGCCTGGGGATGGCTTCTGTCTATGAAATACGTCGCTGCTTGAACAGAACCGGAAAGCACAAAGGCCAAAGCCAGCACGCTCAGAATAATAATGGTTTTGCTTAGTGAAAACTGCATTTCATCACTAATATTCATTTGACCACCACAAAATCTCAATGCCGAAATCCTCTTTATTGATTATCCTGGCCAAGAAGGCGCCGGATGTTGCCACCGAGAATAAGTTGCTTCTTTTCCTGCGGTAATCCCAGCAGCCGGATCTTATAAAGCTCTACCCGTGGGTCTACCAGTGGACCATCCGAACCGAAGATGAGTTTTTCTTTTGGAAGCTCACGGGCAGCGCGCTCGAGATACTCAAAAAAGACCACAGAGGAGGTATCCAGATAAAGATTTGTAAGACTTTTTGCTGCCTCAATAGCACGGACGTGCTCCATCCAATCTCGCGAGGCGAAGCTTCCCAGGTGGGCCAGAATAAAAAAGACTTCAGGATAAGACTGAACTACCTCAAGGCTGTCACTAACCTTTGGTGGGTGGAAGAGAATGGGGATCCCCAGCTCGACCGCCGTTTCTACCATCTCCTTTGTTGGTATGCCGTGGAGTTTCAATCCTCTCAGACCAAGGTCACGCACTTCGTGCTGCAGCATCTTTCTGATTTTGCCTGCTTCTGTTTTGGAATCATGTTTGGCAAACCCAACGAACTTATATAACCTATTGACTTTCATTTCGTAGCGCGCCAAGCAAACCGCAGAACTCGCACATAGTGAGCAATAAAACCATGGGCTGTTTCCCCAGTGTATTTGGCCTCACAAGGAAATGACAAATTCTCAGTCAAGTACCTACAGCAGGTTATCGAATTCGCTGATGGCAACAGGTCTGCCCGATTCTGCGGAAAAATCAGCTGCAAAGCACACAGCGTGCGTCAGTGCCGCGTCCTCGAGGTCGGGAAACGGTCGTTTGTCATCGATAATGCAATCAAGAAAATGCGATATTTCACCCTGAAAAGGATGATGGGTGACATCGCCGCTGTCCGGAAGGATGCAGGGAATCTTTACAAAATCGTTCTGACCAGGAAAGAGCATCGGGGCAAAAACTTCATTATTGCGGATTGCGCCCTCGGTGCCGTAAATCCCGATGTTGAACCTGTAGGGGATATTTGCATCAAAGGTCGTGGTAGTGCGTCCGATTTTTCTGTCCTTGAATTTTACGTTGACCGAAATTGTTCCGGGATATTCTATGGGATTTTCTGTTTTTACCTGATAGGCGAACACTTCCTCAACCTCACTGCGTGCAAACCAGCGCAGGGCATCCACCGCATGACAGCCAGCGGTCAAAAGTGCCGTGCCGCTCTGCTGCCGACTGCCATACCATTTCAAATCCGTCGTCATCCATATCCGGTGCAGATAATCGACCTCCACCATAAAAATGTCCCCCAAAACCCCTTGCTCAATTAGCCGGTCGATAGTCATCAGCAATGGGTTCCAGTGCAGCACGAAACTTACCACCGTTTTAACCTTGTTTTTTTTGACCGCCTCCCGCTGTTTGCGCACATCTTGTGGAGTCAACGCTACCGGCTTTTCGATGATAATGTGCTTGCCAGCCTCTGCAGCGGCGACCACATATTCGGTGTGCACATTATGTGGGGTGCATACAACTACAATATCGACGTCATTTTGCTCAAGCATCTTGGAAGCATCGGTTTCAATGGTGCACTGTAAGTCGTAGCGGTCGCGGTACCGCTGCGCATTTGCACGATTTCGGCTAACCAGCGTTCGCACCTCGGACCGCTGGTCTTTCTGAAAAGCCTTTATATATTCTTCCGCCACCCAACCACAACCAATAATTGCTGCGCCGAGCTTTTTCATGTTTTATTTCCTTTCCTGTTATCTGCACTCCAAATGTCCTTGTACCCTGACAAAACTACAATAGAACAAGTCGTTAAGCATAAAAGGCGGCATATTGCTCCATTGCATCCATAATTGCCCCTACATTTTCCAGAGGAACGCCCGGATATAATCCGTATATCATCATAAGGCCTCCTTCGGGGCTGCCAAGCTTTTCAACTTCCTGCCGGATTAGATTGTCAATTTGCTCAGGGCTGCCAAAGCGAGTGATTTGCTGCCGGTCTATGTCCAGATCGATGCAAATCCGGCCTTTAAGCTTCGAGGCTATCCATTCAATGCCATTTACGAGGTCCTGAAGGTTAAGGGCGTCAACGCCACCAGCCACAAGGTCGTCGACCAGCTCGCGTATGTCACCATCTGAATGCATGTGTACGAGGCAACCAGCTTGACGAGCTGGTGCCATCAGATGCTCATATATCGGTTTGATATAGGCTCTAAAGTATTGTGGCGAAAGCATGGGGCCAAACTGCATACCCAAATCCTCCGGATAGCGCATCATCACCACTCCGAGGTCAACGTAACGCCGGACTATCCCCGTGCTAAAGGTCTCGACCATTTCGAGCAACCACCAGAGCTTATCATCGTTGTCTGCCATATCGAGCAGAAGTCTTTCGTATCCGCGAAGATAGCTCATCCTTAAAAAGGCGTGGCCATGCTCCAGGCTACCGGCACAGCGTTTCCCTTCAGCTTCGGCCCTTTGAATTTTGTCTTTAATTGCAGACCAATCTATGCCCGCCATGCCGTTGGTTTCGGCTGGGTCTGGCGGCACGAAAGATTCCAAGGCGTCCCAATCTGCCAGCGGATGCCCGGTCACTGAGCCAGTGATACCATCGTCAGTTGTTTCCCAGATGCAGCCCCAGGCATCTGTGTAAGGCCTGCCAGCTCGCTCCCACGGAGCCAATTCGGGCAGTACCGCCTCCTTAGCAGTAAAGTCAGGAAATAAAAGCTGGTGTTCGGCCATAAGCTCAAACAAGACATCTTGCCGATAGTGATGCCAGCAGGCAGGGTTGATCCAGAAGACAACGGGGATATGCTCAGGTCTTTCAAAACGGATAGCTCGCAAGGTGTTTTCAGTTACAGTATCTGTAAAATCCATATCAGGGTCGTTTAAGAGTCCTACATATAAACGCACAACCAGCAGCCATCGTCATACAAGCAAGTTCATTGCCGCCAGAATTTTTAGCTTACTTCAAACACCTTACCCAACCGAGCGGACTCATAACAGGCGGCCAGGACCTTCTGACTGCGCAGGCCCAGTTCGCCACTGACGAGTGGCTCACGGTCGTCGATGATTGCCTGACCGAACTCTTCAATCTCCGCCTGATAGGTATTTACTGGTTCGGGAGCGATAATCATTCCCTGAGCCTGGGCTCGTGCTTGCTGTGCATCATAATCTTTACTATCTTGTTTCAGAAACGCCATCATCTGGCCAGCTGGTGCCTGGCCGATAGTACCGCTGGCCAGTATGGAGCCGCGTGAGCCATAAAGTTCGAGCACGTTCTTGCTGCTGTTGTCGGGGATGCAGAAAAAGGTGTCGATAGTGGCCAGGGCTCCATTTTCAAAAAACAGCATTGCTACCGCGCTGTCTTCGGATCTGTAATCGTGGACGGTATTGTTGATAAAGCAACCGACCTTGGCAATGTTGCCGAAAAACATTTCCAGCAGGTCGATGCAGTGCCCGCCCATATCAATCAGCGCCCCGCCACCACCAGTGGCCGGGCTTTGACGCCAGGCACCTGGTATCGGCGGATACCAGCAGGAAAGTTGGGCCCGCGCGTAAGTTAGTTTACCGAGCTTACCTTGCTGGATGAGCTTCAGCGCTTCCCTGTGCTGAGCTACAAAACGCATCATAAACGCACAGCCAAGTTTAACGCCCATCTGTTTGCACAGTCCAATCATTTCTTCCGCCTCAGCAACCGTCATCCCCAGAGGTTTCTCGCAAAGGACATGCTTTCCGGCAAAAGCTGTGGCTCGAACCTGTTCGCCGTGTTGGTGAGCAGGGGTAGCAACGTAAATGGCGTCAACGTTCCCATCCAGTAACTCGCCAATACTCTCTGCCGGCCTGGCGCTAAACTTTTTGGCCACCTCAGCGTTAACTTGTGGATTGATATCAAAGACAGCAGACAATTCAGCATTATCGGCTTTTGAAATACCCTCTGGAATCGTTCTTCTTTTGGCAATTCCGCCTGATCCAATCACACCCCATTTGACCTTCCTGGGCATGAGAACATCCTTTCCTGGCATCTATTTTGAATAGACCCTTATGACCTTAGCCAGTGCGCTGCCTATCTGTCGGCAATCTTCTTGGGTATACGTTGGAAAGGCAAAACAGGTAAACGTATGGCTCTGGTGCCAGAGCGAGTTGGGAACTTCTACTTTGCTGTAATCGACACTTTCAGGATTTGTGTACTCTCTGGACTTAAATGGGAAGCCGCTCCTGCCGAAGGCATTGTGCTGGCGATAGGCCCGTTCTGTATGACATTGTGGCCAGAAGACCCTCCAGGACGGAGCCCCTTCGGCAATGCATGCAGCAACAAATTGATTTATGTCGCAACTCATATTTTCAATATCAAGAGAAAATGCCATGACATACCAGCCGTTATGACGCTCCTCGGTGTCGATAGGCGTGTATACGATCTGCGGCAAATCTTTTATTGCATCAATTATGATATGAGCATTGCGTCGGCGCCGGGGCAGGTTCCAGGTATCAATCCGTTCGAGTTCTGCAATACCGATGACTGACTGCATCTCTGTCATACGATAATTCCAACCGACCAGGTTGTGGATGTAAGGCAGTTTTTGTTCGAGCTCCAGCAGGCTCAATCGCTGTTTGACATCATAGCCATGGTCACGAAAGCTGCGTGCCTGCCAGGCCAGTTCTTCGCTATCGGTGGTCACAATGCCACCCTCGCCGCCTGTGGTAAAGGTTTTGTTCTGGCAGAAGCTGCAGGCCGCAATATTACCAAGGGTGCCTGTTTTTCTACCTTTATAGACACCGCCAAAGGCCTCGGCATTATCCTCGATGACAAAGAGATTGTGCCGTTTGGCAAAGGCCAGCACCTTATCCATGTCACAGACATTGCCATACAGGTGCACTGCCATTATCGCCTTAGTCCGCTCGTTTACCAGCTTCTCCGCTGACTCGACACTAATGCAATGGTCGTCTATGTTTACGTCGGCAAAACGCGGTATTGCCCCGGCCTGCACGACGGAGAAGCTACTGGCAATAAAGGTATAGCTGGGCACGATAACCTCGTCCCCGGGGCCAATACCCAAAGCGCTAAGCGATATATGCAAAGCCGCAGTACCGCTTGAGGCGCTAATCGCATACTTACTACCCTGCCAGTCGGCAAATTTACGCTCAAACTCCATGCCTTTAGGACCGGTCCAATAATTGACCTTGCCAGATTTTAGAACTTCTTCCACAGCCTTAATCGCCCTTTCATCAAATTGTGGCCAGCCAGCTAGGTGGTTCATTACGGCTTTGGGGCCACCATCAATTGCCAATTTTTCTGCCATTTTGGTGCCCTTTCCGACTGCTTACTTACCGAAACGCGGACAAAATGAACAAACTTCAAAACCGCTTCAATATCATTTAGCTAAATTCTGCTATATAGGCAAAATCTTGTGACCGGCGTCAGACTTTTCATGTCGATGTCAGCACGCTCCTAAACAAGTAGTCCAGCCCCCGCGTCTTGCTGTCGCAAGACAGCAGCGGGGGCGGTTTCCGGTCATAGCTAAATTTGCAGGCGTTTTATTCTCAAATACGCCGAAATCACGGAACTCCGACGGTTGCCTTTGGCAAACTCAGTCACAATTTCTCCGAAAAACGATTGAATTATAGCATTAGTCTTTGTTTGCGTAGTCCGTGTGGTCTCAACAACGCAGCTGAGGAGATTTTTCTTTGTGATTGTTAACATCAGCTATCTCCAGAAACCTGAACTGCAAGGCCAAGCCAGGCGTTCATAGTCTAACAAACAAAAGCATCATAATCAAAGACTTTGTGGCTTTCTTCGCATCTCGTACTGCAGCCAGGTTGCCTGAGGAGAAACATGTAGTTTCTCACCGCCGATTCACCTGTTGGTGAGATTAGAGAAAAAACACTTGACGCCATACATAGCAACGGCGGCTGAACCTCTTGACTTAACGTTATGCTGGCTTGCCTGAAGCGATAGCACCCCCGCATACGCTTAATCTCCTCTTGTGCCTTTGCCATCCTGGAACTCTTTATCTTTTCTGCCGCTGGCAATTATTTCAGACCATATCTTGTATATTTGTCTTTTCTCTGCTTTCTCGGATTGTGCATAAGATTGCAGCACCTTCTCCAGTCCCGTGCACAGCTTTTGAGCGGTATCAATATAGGATTCGTCGGCTGCCGCTTGGCTGCCCTCTGGCAGCAGCATTAGCTTGCCTTTGCTCAGCAGTTGCTGGCGTGTCTTTATGGTGCTGATATAAGCGACAGCCAGTTTGGCATGGGCCGCCTCGTAGGTTTCACCCAGGTTGGCGTGTAGCCGCAGCCAGCGGCAATCTGCCTGTTGTTCAAGCCGCCACGAGAAAGTAAAATAATTCTGGCGTGCGGACAGTTGACAGAATTGGTTAATTGTCGTTTCATATATTTAAGCTTGTGTTTCTCCCACGGCTTTAGCGTCCGTGCGTTGACCTTGTCCATAATGAGTTCTCCACTTTTTGGCTTCTTTTAGAAACATTATCGGTGGAGAACTCTTGTGTGCTTGATACCGTGCTGACATAAGTTCTTTATTTAAGAATAATTACAATCATTGCTTCGAGCGCGAAACTCCGTTACTGGAAACGGCACTAGCGCTAATTCAGGACAGTATAGCGGCGAAATGATAATAAAGTGAATGCACA
>CAZKOQ010000078.1:0-11485 GCA_964554425.1 uncultured Pirellulales bacterium
AATGCAGTCGGCCATTATGCCTGGGTCATATACAACAAAAGTTATATATTGAGGGGCCTGTAGCGTGCTGTCGGGACGGTATGCCTTCTGAAATCTTATGCCGGCGTAACGCTGCTCGCGGACGGCAGTAGAACGGGCGGAGGCAAGGGCGGCGCTTATCATAGTCTTCGCAGCGGTCTCGGTCTCAAATGAGTTAAAGAATGCGCGGATGGCAGGCACAGCAAGGACGACAAGCACCGCTATCGAGGCAATGACAAGCGTCATCTCTGTCAACGTCAAGCCAGCTTGTTTTAACCTTGACCTCATTACTCACCTATTGGTTATGTCGTCTGCGGTGCCGAAAGTTCTGTCCGGCCCAGCCGATACAAGCAGCGGAAAATTGTTGCCGAGAGTATATCTATAATCCAACACTATCCCCCACGGGTCACAAATCTGCGGAGGACTGTTGCGTAAAAGTTTTGCGTTGATTTTTTCCAGAATCTGGCGCGAGGCCGGCGTCGAATAAAGCTGTCCATAGAGCGCCGCCGAATGGTTGGGGTAAGCCGGCAGATTGGGGTCAGGAAAGCCATTCCAGTAATCATAATATTCCTCAATCGCACTATCGAGCACTACGAAAATGTTTTCGAGACCACGCTGCTTGGACTGGCTGTCAATTCGTGTGGCGATGCCAACCACCATTGTCGTCAGAAGCGCAATCAAAGCCACCACAATCAACATTTCGAGGAGTGTAAAGCCGGTTTTGTATCTGCAACCTTTCATAACATCAGCCCGCTTGAAGGGGGCGTGGATGGGGCTTAGTTTCCAAAGTTGCATATATCGTCTTCGGTGCCGTAGAAGCCATCCGCCCCCGCTGAAATCAGTAGGTAAGAATCAGGTCTGTAAGGCCAGGCCCTCGCTGTTACTTTCGGGTCTGTGATATAATCATAGAAATTCTTAAAGCTGCCGCTTGAGTTAGACAGCGGATTCCATATACGCGTAGCCCCATGTTTGCTCTGGTCCTCCTGCTCTTTTAAATCAACAATAAGGGCAAGATTGTCCTCGACGTTGTAAATCCGATTGGGGAAAACAGGGTCGTCTATATTCTTGCTGGAAGTATTGGCCCTGTAGTAGAGAACCGGAATGCCTGCGGAAGTAGTTTTTCCCGGGGCAATTTCAACTCTTTTGGCTGGAAATATATCGCAGATTACATACCTATCCGTAGCCAAGGTGGTCGGAAACGGATCAAACAATCCATCTCCCGCAGGACTATCTCCCAATCTAAACACATTTGCGGTTGCAAGCTCAAGATACGGCCCTTTGCGCTGCTGGAGGTTGGCATCAATAGACTCATACACCCAATTTCCCGTCCCGATAGGCGGTGGCGCATCATGTCCATCCGCCCTCCAGGCGGACCTTGGATGAAAGCCCCTCAGGTCCCAACCCAGAAGGGCTTCGGAAAGCTTTTGTGCACCACAATAATTGAATGGCTGCCCACAGTCAGATGGCGGATAATCGCCATAGTCACTTTTGAAAGCACCGAGGGCCAATTCGATGGCCGTCAGTTGGGCCATTTGCTTTGCATTTCTGGCGGCGGTGCGGACCATAGTGAGAGCGGGGATAAGAATTCCCACCAGCATCGAGATTATCGCTATGGTTATCAGCAGCTCAACTGTCGTGAACCCGCCACAAGGATGGAGGGCAAGTCCGCCAAACGCACGCCTAACAAGTCCTTTGTTTTTACGTTTCACGGCAATCCTCTTTCATAAATTTGCTGCAAGAGATAGCACCTTATGGACCCAGCGGATAACTACTACCAAGCCAGGTATCAGCAAAAATTGCCACATCAAATAAGTTGATAACGCCATTAGGCGAAACGTCATCGGTATGGAACAGATTCGATGGGTCATCAATAGCGACGTCCTGCAACCACTTTTCTGCGAAGTCAGCCAAGCCGGAGGTGTCCCCATTCCACTTTTCGGCAAAGCCGGCGAAATCGAGAAAGCTGATAAAGCCGGAGCCGGCAAAATCATCGCCGTGGAACAAGTTACATTTGTCATCCGGCTCGACATCGCTTAGCCAAAGCAGAGCGAGCTGCTCCAGGTCATTCGCATCTACGTAACAATCGCGGTTAAAATCGCCGGTCAAGAGGGGATTGCCTCCGCACAAAACAGTGCACTCGATGGCGTCCCAGTGCGTAATATAGGTCCAAAACTTCTCCGCTACTTTTACCCTCATACCAAACGACAACAGGTGCGGCTGACTATCTTTGTATTTGTCTTCTACTGCGTAGGCCTGGTCAAAGTATTCGCCTCTCACATCAGTACCTACGCTATTGGACTCCCAGACTACATTGCCGTCAATCAGCACAACCGCGGTGCATTTAGCCGGAGCCCACGGTTTAATTGCCGGGTATGTGTCTAATTTCAGGTCAAAAGTTACTTCGTCAACACCTGTTAGGTTCACCTGTTGAGAAACTGTTGCCGTATCATTAACATCAAACATTACGTAATACCACGAAGACAAGGTCAAATTGAAGTTGGGGTCGGTTACCCAATCCTTCTTGACATAGCCGGTGAACTTGCCGGCCGGAAGAGTTACATCCCAGCCATTCGGCTCTTTAGCAGCGATGTTGGTTATCCAGCCGTCAACCTCGAAGCTACCATTGACAATCTGGCAGATGTCCGCTTTGACCAAATTTGTATTTAGCAATAGCAACATTGCCACTCCAGTAACTAATGCGTTTGTCCTCATCACATTCTCCATCCTTCAAAAATTCGGTAAGTAATAAGTTCTTTTCTACAAACCTTTGCCGTCAATCACAGAAACCTCCGGCAACATGGTCTTGGCCCTGCGTTTTTAGTTCGCGTAAAAAGCCGGTTAAGGTTTATATTTCCATTCGAAGTTGCATATATCATCAGCGGTGCCGTACTCACCATCGAATCCTGCCGAAATCAAGATAAAAGAATCCGCCCTGTATGGTCTTGTTGGCGTAATTATCTGGTCATTCATAGTGTTGAGATAGAACCTGCGAGGCGATGGGTCAATAAGGTCATGCGTAGGCCCTGCAGGAGGCGGCTGCTGCCCCGGCAGACCAAGCGCAACAAGCTCATAGTTGTCCATATAATTGTAAATATTATTGGGGTTGTCAGGGTCGTCCGGCAGATGGAGGGTATTTGTCGTATTTGCTTTGTAATAAAGTATGGGCATCCCGACTTTCTTGCTGGTGCTTTTGTTGGTTACAGCGTTATACACATCACACAAGACAAACCGGTCAGCATTCAAAGGCCCGGTAGTCATTCCATTTTCCCAGTATAGGTCGCCGAGCTTATAAGCATTGGCATTTTCGAGCTGGAGATATGGTCCTCCTCTTCTGGCGACTATGGTACTGGGCTGGTAGAGAAGAGTGGCAGAGCTGCCTACTGTCCCATCGCTTCTAAAGACCGAATCCGGATGAAAGCCCAGCAAATCCTGGCCCATCATCGCCTCACCGAGTTTCATTGCCCCGCAGTAATCGGTCCGGCTGGCCCAAGCGAGAGGCGGCGGCGCTTCATCTTTTGCGCTTGAAGGCGGGTAACGGTCGTTCTCACTTGTAAAAAGCTCGACGGCTGCATCGATGGCGCGAAGCTGGGTTCTTTGCTTTACGTCCCTGGCAAATTTCTTGACCTTGTTGAGTGCCGGCACAAGCAGACCAATCAAAATTACAATAATGCTCATAACCGTCAGAAGCTCTACAATGGTGAATGCAGGTTTTTTGTTTGATTTTCTAAGGTTCGGTTTCATTTTTTTTCTCCTTTACGCTTAAATTTGAGATTCAATTTCGTTCCTTAATATGCTTTACGAGGCCTGCTGACTGAGGCCTGTGATAACCTGTATCATTGGCAAGAACACCGACAGAACAATAGTCAGAACGATACCGCCCAGGCAGAGAATCATTATGGGTTCGATAAGCGACATCAGCGAAGCGACAAGGACGTCAACCTGCTCATCATAGTTGTCAGCGACTTTGAGCAGCATTTTATCAAGGTCTCCTGTTTCCTCGCCCACAGCAACCATATTGGATATAATGAGGTCAACGGTTTTGGACTGCCGCAGCGGGCCTGCGAATGTATCGCCCTGCCTGATGGAGTTGTGGACGTTGGAGAGCATATTGGCAAAGACTTCGTTTCCTGCCGTCTCACGCGTTACATTGAGGGCATCGAGTATCGGGACGCCGGCGCCTATCAAAGTTCCAAGAGTCCTTGTCCACCGCGTAACCGATATTTTGCTGCTGAGCTGGCCGATTACCGGCAGCTTCAGCTTGATGGTATCCAAGACGAGCCGGCCCGTGCGGAACCTCTTTGCGATTCTAAGTAAGAAGATGACCGCGAACGGAACTGCCATCAGGATAAATATGCCGTATTCATAGGCAATCCAGTGGCTTATCCCAAGGACTGTAGTAGTTATCGGGTTCAACTCTCCTTCCACCATTTCCTCAAGCACGCTCTTAAACTGAGGTATTACATACTTCATCAATCCGAGGAGAATAAGAAAGGCGGCGCTCAAAACCACGCAGGGATAAACCATCGCGCTTTTAACTCGGGATTTGAGCTTTTGAGCTTTTTCCATAAAGTCGGCAACACGAGAAAGAATTAGGTCAAGCACACCGCCTGTCTCACCGGCGGCGACCATACTGACAAACAGCCGGTCGAAAGACTTTGGAGATCTGCCCATCGCTTCTGAAAGTGTCGAACCGCCCTCGATGTCGTCGGCGACATAACCGATGACTCTCTTAAATGTGCCGGACTTTTGCTGCTCCTCGAGAATTCTAAGAGACCGCAAGATGGGCAAGCCCGCATCCTGAAGCGTGGAAAGCTGCCTTGCGAACTGTGCTATGTATTTGACCCTGACCTTGCCCCCGGCGCCGCGTCTGCGTTTGGGCTGGCCGATGGCTTTGGCAGCGGTTTTCTTCGCCGCACCTTTTGTACGGACCTTGGTGGGGAAGTAGCCCATATTGCGAATTTTGCTTATCGCTTCCTTTTCGCTAAGGGCCTCAACTTCGTCTTTTACTTCTACGCCCTGCGAATCCAACGCTATGTATTGGAAAACAGGCATTTGCTCATCTCCTATGGATTAACAGGTATCCATTGTAAAATTCCACGCAATTTTTTAGTTTTAGCTGACTTCGGTAATTGTCTCTTTTATCACTTCGTCAATGGTTGTAATACCGTCATAGATTATAGCCAGACCGTTATCGCGCAGCAGTTTCATACCGGTTTTCTGAGCCGCCGCACGCAGGACGTTCGTTGAGGCCTGCTGCATAACCAACTCGCGAATTTCGTCATCGAATGTCATAATTTCAAAGATGCCTATTCGGCCTCGATAACCGGTTTTGTTGCACTTGTCACAACCGCGGCCGTAATAGAATTTTTTACCCTTCACATCATCCGGCGCGAGGTGCAGCTCCATTAGCTGAGACTCGTTGGGCTGATAGGGTGTCCTGCAATTGTCGCATATCCTTCTAACCAGCCGCTGCGCAACGATGCCTTCGAGCGTAGCTGTAACAAGGAACGGCTCGACACCCAAATCCAAAAGTCGGGCTATCGAGCTTGGCGCATCGTTTGTATGCAATGTGGTGAACACAATGTGGCCTGTCAAAGAGGCCTGTGCGGCGATTTCCGCTGTTTCGAGGTCACGAATCTCACCAACAAGAATTATGTCGGGGTCTTGTCTTAGGATGGAACGCAGGCACCGGGCGAATGTCAAGCCGATGTCCGGTTTCATCTGGACCTGGATAAGACCATCAATGTCATATTCTACCGGGTCCTCAGTGGTGATTATTTTGGTCTCGACGTCATTAAGCTCTCCGAGCGCAGAGTAAAGCGTGGTGGTTTTGCCGCAGCCGGTTGGGCCTGTAACAATTATAATGCCGTTGGGTTTGCGAATAAGGCGGCGGACCAATTCCTGGTCATCAGGTCTTAATCCGAGTTTTCCCAGGTCAAAGGTAACCTGTGACCTGTCGAGAACACGCAATACCACGCTCTCGCCGAACATTGTCGGCAGGATGCTGACACGCAAGTCCACCGGATTGTTTTGAACCGTCAGGGATATTCGGCCGTCCTGAGGCAAACGTCTTTCGGCAATGTCCAGATCTGCCATAACTTTTATACGGGAGCTGAGTGCCGCAGCAATATACTTGGGAGGGGGAATCATTTCATAGAGGACGCCGTCTATACGATACCGCATCTTGTATTCGTTCTCAAACGGCTCAAAATGAATGTCCGAGGCCTTATCGCGAATTGCCTGAAGGAGAACCAGGTTAAGCAGCTTCTTTACAGGGTTTGACTCCGAAAGCTCCTTTAATTCATCAAGGTCAATACTCTGATTTCTGCCTTCAAACTCCGCTAAGAAACTATCACTTTGGATTTCGTCTATCAGCTCGGTAATGTTTTCATCTTGCGTCTCATAATACTTCGTCAGCGCCTTTTCCAACGCATCAGAATCTGTGATTTTTGCAGCAACCTTAAAGCCCATTAGTGTGCTGAGGTCGTCTGTTGCCCTGAAGTTTTCCGGGCTATCAAGAACTATGGTCAACTCGTTTTGTTCTTTGTTATATTCGATTGGGACAACCCGGTATGTCTTGGCCATTTGTGCGGGGACCTTTTCGATTACGTCAGGTGGAATATCAATCCCCTCTATGCTCATATACTCCATTCCCCGCTGGGCAGCCAAAGCCAGACGCAGTTGATTCTCATCAACCAGCCCCAGTTCGAGAAAAACCTGGCCGATTCGCACCTTCCCGCCCCGCTGGGCCTGGATTTTCAGGCATTCGTGGACCTGCTCTCTGCTCAGGGCGCCCATTTTTATAAGTACCCTGCCGAGCGTTCTGCCCCTTAATTGCTCTATAGGAGGGAGTGGTTGCGTTGTTTTAGTCTTTTCCATCGGCATTGCACCTGCAATCAATATCGTTTCAGACCTACTTCATTATACGGCAGTAAAACCTTTTTTGCAAAGAAATTACGAATTAGACATTTAGTTATTAAGACTATAGACAACTACTGTTTCCGCTCACTATTTTAATGATTAAATAACCTCCTTCCTTGTTTTGCGAACATCAAACACCGCTCCCCTAAATTTGAGAAATCCCCTGCTGAAATCGTTAAAACCCTTGTCAGTTAGGTAATGGGCTAAGTCCTCAAGACAGGTCCTATATCTTCCATCTCCTTCGCCGCCTCTTTTTTCTTTGCCTTTGCACCACGCATAGCAGCTATTTTAGCCGCGGCCTTATCCTGCAGCGCCCCTGGCTGGCGGCTATTATCCAGCATCTCCTCATAGGTGATTTTGCCGATATCGTAAAGCTGCCACAAATGCTCATCGAGAAGCTGCATTCCCAGCTTCTTGCCTGTCTGGATGCTCGAATCAATTCGGTAGGTCTTATTCTCACGTATGAGGTTGGCGATAGCGGGCGTGACAACCATAAACTCATAAGCGGCGACTCTCCCTCTTCCAACAGCCAAAGGACAAAGGGCCTGACTAAGAACAGCTATCAAATTACTGCTTAGCTGAATCCGGATTTGCTCCTGCTGGGCGACCGGGAAGACGTCGATAATTCTGGTAACTGTGCCTGCAGCGCTTGTTGTGTGGACGGTGCTGAAAACGAGGTGGCCTGTTTCAGCAGCCCTGATAGCCGATTCCATTGTCTCCAAATCCCGCAACTCGCCGACCAGAATCACGTCGGGGTCCATTCTTAAGATGCGCCTTAGGCCCTCGCCAAAGCTGGGGACATCGACTCCTACCTCACGTTGGTTGACAATAGATTTCTTGTGGGAGTGATAATATTCTATAGGGTCCTCAATGGTAATAATATGGCGGTCAAAGTTTTCGTTGATATAGTTCACCATACATGCCAACGTGGTCGTCTTACCACTTCCGGTTGGGCCTGTAACCAGAAACAGGCCTCTCGGCCGGCGGCACAAAGCAGCACAAATCTGGGGCAGACCTATCTCCTCAAAACTCATAATTTTTGTCGGGATAAGGCGCAGGACCAGTGAAATACTACCTTTCTGCCGAAAGACAGAAACGCGAAATCGCGCCACATCACCATAGGCAAAGCCGAAGTCCGTGCCACCTTCTTCCTGAAGCTCTTGCTGATTTCGGTCAGGAGTAATACTTTTCATTAGAGCCGCGGTATCATCCGGCTCAAGCACCTTGGTCTCGAGAGACCTGAGGCGGCCATCTATTCTCAAGACAGGCGGCCTGCCAACCACAAGGTGTATATCAGAGGCCCCTTGAGTAACACAGGCCTGAAGTAACCTATCCATATTCACTGTTGCCATCTTAAAAATCTCCGGTAATTACGTTTTACTTAGCCCTCCAGCGGACCTTCTGTTTGGGTCGTCTTGGCTACTTCAATAGGCGTGGTTATTCCTTTGAATACCTTTATTTTGCCATCATCCATGAGCGTTCTCATTCCGCCTGCACGTGCAGCCCTTCTAATCTCCATAGTGGGCGCTTTTGCAAACGATAGTTCTCTTAGCTCGCTATTCATTTCAAACATCTCAAATACAGCGATTCTGCCTTTGTAGCCGGTGCCCTGACACTGCGGGCATCCTTTCCCTTTATAAACAGGGTGTTTTTCGATGTCCTGCGGCGTAATCCTAAGGGCCTGTAAATAATACTGGTCGGGGTTTTCATCCACTACCTTGCACTTGCTACAGATAATTCGCACGAGGCGCTGAGCCATTACGGCCTGGATGGAACTGGCTACAAGAAAGGGCTTGACACCCATATCTATCAGACGGGTAATGGCACTGGGAGCGTCATTAGTGTGTAAGGTGCTGAAAACAAGGTGACCTGTAAGCGCCGCTTGGATAGCGATATCCGCCACGACTCCATCACGGATTTCGCCGATAAGTATGATGTTGGGCGCCTGACGAAGCATTGAACGCAGAATTCGCTCAAATGACAGGCCGATGTCGTCCTTGACCTGGCACTGGTTCATACCATCGAAGTTATATTCAACAGGGTCCTCGGCGGTAACGATTTTTTTATCGGGCTTATTAAGCTCCTGAAGGGCCGCATACAATGTGGTGGTCTTGCCGCTGCCGGTGGGGCCTGTAACGAGGAAGATACCGTTTGGTCTTTTGATTATCTTCTGAAACTGCTCATAATTATCTGATTCGAAACCGAGCGACTCAATGCCGATATTGACGGCATCGCGTCGCAAAATTCTAAGAACAACGCTCTCACCGTGGTTGCCCGGCAGGGCAGAGACACGGAAGTCGATGTCCTGGCCGCCAATTGTCCGCTTGATACGGCCGTCCTGCGGCAATCTCTTTTCGGCAATGTCCATACCGGAGAGAATCTTGAGGCGCGTAATCAGGGGAGCTTGCATATTCTTGGGAATGGCATCTCTTTCCAGACAAACGCCATCGACGCGGTATCTTATCCGCACCCTATCGGTCATCGGCTCGACGTGGATATCGCTTGCCCGCATATAGTAGGCATTGTCAATAATCAGGTTCACCAGCCGGATGATGGGTGCGTCATCGTCCATACCGGCTGCCTGGATTCGCAATGTCTCCGCCTGCAATTCGTGGCCCGCTTCGGCCAGCTCGGCAGCGGTTGCGTCGATGCTGTGCTTGAGGCGGTCATCGTCATCCTTTTTTCTCTGGTCGAACCGTTCCTGGATATACGAGCGGATTTTCACTGGGTTTGCCAGATAACATTCCAGCTCGGTGTTTAGCCGAAACCGGATCGCATCCATTGTGTCAAGGTCCAGCGGGTCGCTGATAATCAATTTCAGCTTGCCGTTATTTACTCCCAAAGGCAGGACGTTGTGCCTTTTCATAAGCTCTTCGGGAATAATCTTTGCGGCATCTGAAGGGACGACAACGGCATCTAAGTTGATATACTCCAGCCCGAATTGTTTGGCAATTGCCTTGGTGAGGGTCTCATCATCAATAAGACCTAATTCGAGCAATACCTGGCCAAGCCGTTTGTTGCTGGTTTTTGAAGTCTTGATTGCTTTAATCAGAGCTTCTTTATCAACCAGTCCGGCTGTATAAAGAATTTCGCCCAAATGTTTGCGCTGTTTGGCCATAGCGACCCCGCACTTTGCGAACTACAATTTCTTGTATTATACCATTTTGAAGACGGTTAGTCAAATGTCTATAAGCAGCCGGAGCACATTTAGAGCCGTCTGGGCTGTTCTTAACCGGATGAAGTTCCTATCGTGAGAGAAGATGTAGCGTTCGGTCCGGCATCCATTCTCAAAATTCACACTAATATATACCAACCCAACGGGTTTCTGTTCGCTTCCGCCGGCAGGTCCGGCTATGCCGGTTATGCCGATTGCAAAATCTGTTCCGGCTTTCCTGCGGGCACCTTGAGCCATAGCCGCGGCGACCTGCTCGCTGACAGCACCGTATTTATCAATCAAATTGGCCGGCACGCCAAGCTCGGTCTCTTTGGCCTGGTTGCTATAAGTAACCCAGCCATAAGTGAAATATCGGCTTGCTCCAGGAATATCGGTTAGCAGCTTTGCCAGTGTGCCGCCTGTGCAGGATTCGGCAACAGCAAGAGTTTTGCCACGCTGTGCTAACTTTTCGCTCACCACCTCGGCCAGGGTCTGGTCTCCCGTGCCGTAAACCAGCTTTCTGAGGATATTACGCAGCGTTTTTTCGTCATTTTCGGCCATTTGCCGGGCTTTGTCCTTATCTGTCGCTGTTGCGATAATATGCAGTGTAACTACGCCGTATTCGACTGTGCAGTTGATTAGAGGGTTTCTACCCCGCTGCATCATATTGCCCAGCATTTCGGCGATTGCCGACTCACCCGCCCCGAAGCATTTTAGCTTTCGAACTATCACCGCCTGTCCGCCGGCAAATCGCTGCAACGGTGGAAGAACCGATTCGTCAAGCATCGGTTTCATTTCGGAGGGCACACCAGGTAAAGCAATAAGCAATCTGGATGCTTGATACTGGATGTTCGATGCTGGTCGAGAATCGAGAATCGGGAATCGAGAATCGAGACCGGCCATAATACCCGGTGCAGTGCCAAAATTGTTGGCAATCGCTTCTGCACCAGCAGGGATTTGCGCCTGAATTCTATTGTTATCGGGCATTTGCAGATTTCGTGAGGCAAAAAAAACCCGTATTTTCTGCAAAAGCCCTTCCTGTAATTGCAATTCAACACCGAGAAATTTTGCGAATGCCTGCCGGGTCAAATCATCATCGGTCGGCCCCAGCCCGCCGGTTGCTATCACCACGTCGGCATCGCTGCAAGCCAGACTAAAGGCCCGTAGAATTGCGTCTTCATCATCTCCAATGGTATAAGAGCTGACTACGGGCAGGTTAATTGAAAGCAGTTTGCCGCCTATGTATGCGGCATTAGTATCTATTGTCTGGCCGCTAAGAAGCTCATTGCCGATACTGACGATACTTGCCTTTTTCATAGCTCAAAATTCAATCAGGGCCTTAACCACACCATCGCGATACTGGGCGACCATATCAAAGGCATCCTGCGTTTG
>CAZKOQ010000079.1:0-11327 GCA_964554425.1 uncultured Pirellulales bacterium
ATGTTATGCCCGGCGAAAGAATCGGCTCGGCGGTGGAAAGCATAAAGGCCGAGCTGAAAGAGCGTCTGCAGCAGTTTCGGCAGGAAGGAAAATTGTTAGAGGCGCAGCGGCTTCAGGCCAGAACGATGTATGATATTGAAATGATGCAGGAGGTCGGCTATTGCAGCGGAATCGAAAACTATTCCAGACACCTCGCAGGTCTGCCGCCCGGGGCCAGGCCTTATACGCTTATAGACTATTTTCCAAAGGATTTTCTGTTATTTATCGATGAAGCCCATGTTGCCATCCCGCAGCTAAGGGCGATGTGGGCGGGCGATAGAAGCAGAAAAGAGGTCCTCGTTGAGCACGGTTTTCGGCTGCCGAGCGCGTTGGATAATAGGCCGCTGCGATTCGAGGAATTTCAAGACAACTGGGCCAAGGTTATTTTTGTCTCCGCTACGCCCGGGCCATTTGAATTAGAAAAGTGCAATAACGAGGTTGTCGAGCAAGTCATCAGACCCACAGGACTTATAGACCCTGAAATTTTTGTGTATCCGGCCCGCAATCAGGTTGGGCACCTTTTAGGGGAAATCGAGAAACGGGTCAAGGCCAAAGAGCGGATGCTGGTAACAACGCTGACAAAAAAAATGGCTGAGGACCTGGCAGGTTACATAACAAAGAAGGGCTTCAAGTGCCGGTATCTACACAGCGAAATCGAGACGTTAGAAAGGATTGAGATACTGCGGGATTTGCGCACCGGTAATTTCGACGTTCTGGTCGGGGTAAATTTGCTGCGTGAAGGGCTGGATTTGCCGGAGGTTTCAGCTGCGGCAATCCTTGACGCGGACAAGGAAGGATTCCTTAGAAGCCATACTTCGCTGATACAGATAATCGGCAGAACCGCCCGGAATATCAACGCTACGGTCTTTTTATACGCCGACACGGTTACTAAATCGATGCAAAAAGCTATTGACGAAACGAATAGACGCCGTAAAATTCAACTCCAATATAATAAAGAACACAACATCGCCCCTGCGACGATAAAAAAGGAAATTCGCAGCAGCTTAGCCGACATAGTGAAAGCAAGACAGACTGCGCGTGAGGCGGTTCGCTTCAGCGACGTCGAATATGACAAGGTGGAGCTGGCTTCTCAGATTGAGCAGGAAATGCTTGAGGCGGCCCAGGCGCTTGATTTTGAGCGTGCGGCCTTTCTGCGTGACCAATTGCGGGAGCTGAAGGAACTGCCTGAATTGGTTCTTGTTGCCTCACGAAGAAAGAAAAGAGACTTTTTAGTTGCAAAGAAACAAAAGAAGAACAGGAGGAAAGATTTTTGACCCGCCGAAGCCGGGTTTATTCTTTGTTTGTTAGCACCTAATGTGCAGAGGTTTTTAATAAAAAGGGATACAATGAAGAAACTCAATATCAAGAAAGCGTCACCGCTGATTCGGTTGGCAATTGAAGAAGACCTCGGGCAAGGCGATATGACAACCCAGCTTCTCTTCAAAGACTATACTGTCGCTAAAGCACATATTGTCTCACGAGAGGAAATAATCGTTTGTGGAATGGATGTGGTCAGAGAAATTCTCAGAGAATATGACAAGAGACTCAAAATAAAAATTTATGTAAACGACGGCGAGTCTGCGCACGTGGGCTGCAAACTTGCCACAATCGAAGGTCCGCTGCGTCCGATGCTCAGCGCAGAGCGAGTAATGCTCAACTTTCTGCAGCGGCTAAGCGGCATAGCAACTACAACAGGCAAATATGTGCGGGCTGTTGAGGGAACTAAAGCGAAAATCTATGACACAAGAAAGACGCTTCCGGGCTGGCGGATTCTGGAAAAATATGCGGTTCGCTGCGGCGGTGGATACAATCACCGCATCGGATTATATGACGGCATCCTGATTAAAGACAACCACCTGGCAGAGCTCGGCAGAAACTTTCAGCCGAAGCTGCGAAAGATAGTTTGTGAAGCCAGAAAGCTAAAAAATGTCAAATTTATCGCTGTGGAGGTTGACCACGTCGATGACCAGCTTAACTATGTTTTAGAGATTCCTGGCATCGACATCGTGCTGCTTGATAATATGGGTCAGTGGCAGCTAAAACATGCTGTAGAGATGCGTGACCGGATGTGCGGCAAAAACAAAAAACCGCTTCTGGAGGCCTCGGGCAACATAACGCTAAACAGCGTTTCAGCCATTGCCGAATGCGGAGTCGATAGAATCGCCGTAGGCGCAATCACCCATTCAGCAGCAGCCGTTGACATCGGATTAGACAGGTAAATAAACGTTATGCCTAAAACCGACTTGCTGGACCCCGACCGGATAAAGGCCAACCTGAAGACCAAACGCATCGGCAGAAAAATCCTGGTTTACAACAGCACGTCAAGCACCAACGACATTGCCGCCGAATATGCCAGGAATAAAGAAAACGACGGGCTGGTAATTTTTGCCGAGGAGCAAACCGCAGGCAGAGGCAGAGCCGGGGCAAAATGGCACAGCAGCTACGCAGACAGCATCCTTTGCTCAATTCTTATAATCGACTGTAAACTAAACGGTGAGCTGTTGTCACTTACCTGCGCGGTCGCCGTCGCCGAGGCCATCGGGAAATTAGCCAGAGGCGAGGCAAAAATCAAATGGCCTAACGACATAATCCTGAACGGCAGGAAGGTAGCCGGCATCCTGCTGGAATCAAAGAAGAGCAAACTCGGCAATTCCTATATTGTTGGGGCAGGCGTAAACTGCCATCAAAATGTGGACTCATTTCCTCTTGAATTGCAAAAGACTGCGACAAGCATCGACATCGAAAGCCAAACTGTGTGCGACCGCACTTCGCTTTCAAAGAGACTATTGACCTCGATTGACTACTGGCTCAAAGCAGCGGAGCAGTCAGGCAGAAAAGTAATAGAGCGGTGGCAAAAACTGAGCGTGCAGCTTGGCCATAGAGTAACGCTTGTCTGGAATCGCAGGAAATTTTCCGGCAACTGCATCGGAATCGACCCCGAAAAGGGCCTGATAGTCCAGCTTGACACCGGCGGGGTAAGAATGTTCGACGCCGCTCACACAAGCATTCTCAAATAGGGACAGTGCCATCGAACTGGCCGGTTATCCCCGACCAAAGTCTAAGCGGGCAGCGGGCGTGAGGATATAAAATCACAGCCGGGCTATTTCAGGGTGTGATAACTGTGCACTATACACTTCAAAGGCCGAATCAAGCAGCCCTGTGTCTATTGCGTTTCTTTTGATAGAGAGCATTTTTGTTTTTGCCAGCACATCGGAGGACTCCACTTTGCGGAGTAAATCAATAAGCTGACTCAGCGTTAGATTTTGGAGCCGCACTTCGACGATTGTCTGAGAATACTGCTTGTCAAGCAGCATTACCTGCTGCTTCATTGACACAACCTTTTTCTCAAGACCGGACTGGCGTATCAGCGTCTCTAAAAAGGGTAGAAGTTGAAAGCTATCTTGCTGGTCCGCTATTTTTGTGCGTAGCCGGCTGATACTATCTTGTAGAAAGATATATTCGCTGCTTTTGGCCTGGAGCTTGCGAAGCTCATTTTGCTTTTCGGGAATTAGCCGGTTGAGCGTCTCAATCCTATCACGAGCAGGATTGACAGCAAAGGCAAACAGCGACCAGACGCTAACGAAAATTCCTAAAGCGACAGCCAACAGCTTTTCTCTTCGCGTTATTTGCATTATTTCTGCTCCATTTCCGTAAATGACGGTGCACAAGACAGCACCATAGTAAAACGGACGGTCTGACCTTTAGGGTCTTTTTGCACATCCCGAACATCAACAAGTTTGAAGCCGGGAGACCCTTGCAAGAGTCGCTGCCACTGGTACACCGATTCAAACGAATCACAGACGCCGTTTATGCGGACACTATCAGCAGTAATCAGCACATCATCAACCTTTAGACCTGCCTGCGTGGGGACACCCGCACTTACCGTTCGCAGGATTTCGAGGGGTCCAGATGCAGCCGGGTCGAAAAAGGCAAAAAGCTGGTAATCCTTCCGGAAAGATTCGAGTTTCTGCTCTAATTGAAAGAGAGGATTCACAATGTTTCTTTCTTCGGGTAGTGCGGTCTTAAAAACATCCCTGATTTGATTTTTTATGGAGCCATAACTTTTTTCCAAAAATGATAGCTGCACAAAAATGCTTATTACCCAGAATGCCGCAATTGCGCCGACAAGTGCCGCACAAGCAGCAAGCTCTCTTTTGAGATTTAACCTCGGCATCGCCTGGATGCTTTTGGCTTTGAGAAAATCAATGCCTTTGGCCTGGTGAGGCGCCAGTAGCCGCAATGCCAGACCTTCCGCAACATATATCGGGAATTCTGCTTTCTGGCCAGAAACGGTTTCTACTTTTGCATAGGGATTAACGACAGTCGTCCGACAATGCAAATTTTCTTCAACGAGAGCACGCAGATAGTCACCAACAGCATCGGCCACAAGGTAGATTACGGCTTGTTGCCCCATTTCAGCTCCAAACACTCTCCGCCAGGTCATTTGTGCCTCACGAGAAAGCACCGCAGCAATCTCCTCCAGGGTTGAATTACCACTGTCATCGGATACACAAAGCGGAATATTTCTGACGAGCAAGACATTACTATCCTGAGTAACCGCCAAAGTAAGGTGACTGTCTGTGATATAGGCGATGATAGCTTGCCCCGCGGCAAATTCAGGATGATTGACAGCAACCACAGTGCAGAGGGCAAAAATCGACGCATCTACCAGAGCCGGGCGTATTTTTGCTTGAGATAGAATCTGCAGTGTTTCTCGCAGCGATGTCCTATTTATGGCTGTGGCAAGAACCGACCACTTTTCGTCCGGCAACTGGCGGTAAGAACAAAGCTCTGTAACAATTTCATCCGGCTGTATCGGAAAACTATGCTCAAATGCTGCCAGGTCCCCTGCTCGAATCTGCTTTAAGGTTGCAGAATCGGTATCTATATGTTTGAAAAAAACAGCGTCGCTGGACATTGCAACTGCCACATCGGCCCGCCGGTCGAAGCCGAACCGGTTCACAAGGGAATGAAGTATATCAGGCGGAGAATCCGTGCTGCGGCGAGTTGGAGCATTGAAGACCTTTTCAATGCGAAACTTCTCATCCTCGCGTGAAACTTGCACCGCCCGGATATATGTAGGGCCAAGCTCTATGCCGATACATCGCTTAATCATAATTATTCCTGTGCCTCTTTATTTTACTAAACCACGCGACATCGTTAAATTTCTCTATACAAAACAATATCAACTGTCTTTGCCTGCGTATTTTTTCTCAATACCGCAGCTACTGTGCGGTTTAGCATTCCTACATTTCCACAGGACTTGACAAGATAATACTGGTCTGTGGGATTGAGAGTAACCTTATCCCTGATGGAAGAATAAATGTTGTCAGTCATCCCAGGAACATCCCGCAGCTCCATAATGCTCTCATAGGGTTTGGCTTTCCGCCGCTCAACTATCATTTGAGCCAAAGCCGAATCCATATTCTCTGACAGACTTTCAATGACCGGTTTTGGAGCAGTATTGATGTTGATTTTTCCATCACCGCCGACCGTCAAATAGTCCCGTATGCGCTCAAAAACTTCGGGCGTTACGCCCTTGACCAGTAGAAGCTCCTGGATTGTGTTGAAAGGCCTATTCGCACACTTATATGGCGGCTCAAGACCGGCATAGTAATCAGATTCAGCCCCTAAATTCTCACGCGTTATAAAAGGAAGAAGGACAACCTGCTCATTGTTATCCATCCAATCAAGAATTGCAGGCACGATGCCATAGCCGACCCACGACATATTGTCCTGGTCTGTGCGAGACCTATTCAGCGTGTCAATAAGCCGAAGCAACTGGTCTATTTTAGAGCGGTCTGGCTTATCATCTTTATCTATCAGCAGGTTAATATTCAGCTTGCCGCTCTCATCTGTAACAACTATAGAGCAGCTCCCATCATCAAAAGGAAAAGTAGTTTCTCCTGAAAGCAGGGCCTCGATGCTCGATGCTCGTCGCTCGTCGCTCGATATCGAGTATCGAGAATCGAGTATCGAGTTCTTCTCTAACGGGGCATTGCTTCTGATGGCAGCAATGGCAATATTAAGGCCTGCTCTTGCGCAGTTAAGTGCCTGCTGGGATTTCTGGTAATTATCAGCAGTTCGCAAACTGGCGCGCGCTTTATAGCTAAAGCCAAGTAGTAGAACCGCCAAGAGGCCTACCACTGATAAGACGACAACAACCACAAATCCCTTTGGCGATATTTTTGCTCTCTCTATTTTCATTACTTATCAACCGCTGTCGCCGCCTCATTCAAACTGACACTGGCTGCACCGTTCTGGCAATACACATCCGCAACGGCCTCGCAGTAATACTGCCGGGAATTTTCGTCTTCACAAGTAATGCTGATTTTCACGGCACGCGGCAGACGCCTTTTCCCCTTGAAAACCCAATCCGGCAGCCACTTCTGCCCATCAAAAAAAGCAAGGTCAACCGATTCAACATTCTCTGCGAGCACACGCCAGCCACTTGCGCGAGCAGGATTGTCAAGTGTGCCGACAAACTGCCTCTGACTTACGGAAAGCGCGCCCGTGTTTTTATCAAATTTGTAAGTAACATCGAACAAACCATCTGTTTGCTCACCGGCAAACATTCGATGAGTGGTTACAAAATGCAGGATGTCACCGCTTAGATTATCCGGGTCGCCCTCAAAATAGCTTACTATGTCCTCAGAAAGTTTTTCTTTGCTGCCGAGTGTCGCCGTTATTGCGCCTACGGGGGCTTGAGCTGTAGCGGCATACGCGCAGCGTATCTGGGCGGCCATCTGGTCAAGAATCTTGCAGACCTGCTGAAAGCCGGATAATCCGGTCTCACAGGCGCGGGTCGATTTTGATATTGCACGAAAGCTACCGTAAATCATCGCCATTATTGCGACGATTATTGCAAAAGCTACAAGAACTTCAATCAGTGTGAAACCGGCTTTACGAGAGTCGTTTGTCATTGTATTTCCCTATTCGCAACGCAAGTTGATAGCTGGATATGTTTATAGCCCCTTGTGTGCTCCCAGCTCACATCCACGGAGACTTTGCGAAGGCCGGTAACAGATGCCTGCTTCAATTGCGACAGTTGTAATGGCGTAACATTGGCCTGCCAGTGCAAACGCAGGGCATTATCCTCAATAGTGCCGGAGCTGGCGCCCTCATTCGGGAAACCAACGGCCAGAATTTCGGCGATTTTTTCCTGAGCCAAAAGAACTGCACGAGTGTTAATTTTTGATGCCTCAACTAAACGGATACTGACAAGATGCAGCCGAATCAACGCCAGCAGTGAAATCGACACAATCGCCAGGGCCACCATTATCTCAACGAAAGTAAAGGCGTTCTCGTAGAGTCCTTCGGACAACAACGCCGGCTTTTTAGCTGCGCACGTATCAAGACTCATCGCACATTAGCCCTCAAGATTCCAGCTTTCGATGTCGGCATTGTCGCCTGCGCCACCCTCATCACCATCTTTGCCATAAGATTCCAGGTCGTAGTCCTTATTGTGCATACCAGGCGAAATATAGACGTATTTGTTGCCCCAGGGGTCCTTGGGCATCTTGTCGAGATAACCATCGCTGTTATAGCCCTTTATACCCGGATTTGAAACGAGGACTTCGAGACCTTCAGATGTGGTGGGGAAACGGCCTGTGTCGGTCTTGAACAATGCAATAGCAGATTCGATGCTGCGGATATCCACTGCGGCCTTCATTCTGCGCACCTGTTCAGGCCTGTTTAATATCCTCGGTGCAATTATGGTTGCCAGAAGCCCCAAAATCACGACCACAATCATAAGCTCAATGAGGGTAAAGCCCGCAGTTAGTGGATAGTTTTGTTTCACTTTACTATTCATCTTGTTACAGCTCCTTAATAAAGGACCTGATTTATCTCAAATATAGGCAGTAAAACAGCCAGCACTATGAAACCGATAACTCCGCCCATAACAAGCAGTATTGCCGGCTCAAGCAAGGACGTGAGCGTCTTGGCTGTTATCTCAATTTCACCATCGTACATATCGGCAATGCTTAAAAGGCCGCCTTCAATGTCACCACTGACCTGACCCGTTGCCATTATGTGAAATACAATCGGCGGAAACAGACCTGTCTTTCTTACTGCTTCTGCGACATTGTCACCTTTGCCAACCAGCTCCTTCACCGAACCCAACGCACCGGCGACAAACTTGTTTTGAACCACACCTCTTGCGACCTCCAGGGCACTTAGTATCGGGATGCCGCTGGCAAGAAGAATGCCCAGCGTTCTGGAGAGGCGAGCGATTTCCAATTTGAGCAAGAGACTGCCGAACAAAGGCAGCTTTAGTTTGGAGCGGTCCCATAGGGCGCTACCCTGCTCGGTCCTGACCCAGGCGACCATCCCTACGAGCAGTGCGCAAACCACAACGGCAATCAAGACCAAAAACGTCCTCAAAAAGGCGCCTGTGGAGATTAGAAATCTGGTGGGCCACGGAAGCCGGCGGCCGAACTCAAGAAAAATCTGTGTTATGTTCGGCACCACAAAAGACAAGAGAAATATTACCACGCCTGCCGCTACAACGGTCAGCATCAGCGGATAAGCAATAACCGCCTTGACTTTGCTGGTAAGGCGCACTCGTTTGTCCAACATTTCCGCCAGACGCAGCAGCACCTCCTCCAATAAACCGCTGGCCTCTCCCGCAGCCACCATATTCACAAACAGATTCGAGAAAACAGCCGGGTATCGGCCCAGTGCACAGGTAAGTGAGCTTCCGGAGTTGACAGTATCCCGAACATCTTCTACAACCGGTGCGAGAGAGCTTCCCTGCATTTGCTCAGACAATGCCGACAGGGCGGGCACTACCGGCATACCGGCGCGCAACAGCGTTGCCAACTGGCGGGTGAGCAAACAAACATCCTTTGTGCTAATCCTCCGAAGGATATCAACTCTCTGCCCCTTGTCCGGCGTCTCAGTCAGACTATCACTTCCAACAGCCCGTCGGGCCGACAGCGGCTTTTGACTTACCAGATTGTATTCAATTACCGGCACCTTCAGTTACCCTCAATGTGGCACGGCCATCTTGGCCGTGTCTTCACGGGCTGGAAGCCCGTGCCATTCTATTTGCGCAGTGTCCTGAGCAACCCTCCAGACTTCCTGGAGTGTGGTCCGGCCAGCAATCGCTTTGCGAAGACCATCCTCTCGCAAAGTGGCCATCCCTTTTTGAACGGCTGCCTGCTTTATAATGTGTGAAGGGAGTCGCTTACTTATCAGCTCCCTGACGTTATCATCGACAACCAATAGCTCAAAGATTCCCATCCTGCCGAAGTAACCTGTCTTCAGACAGCTCTCACAACCAGACCCTTTGTAGAACTGCCCTGCTACTATCGAGCCATTTGCAGCAACATTGCATAGTGAAAGGACATCCTGCTCCGGCTCGTAAGGCGCCTTACAATCCGGGCAGATTACTCGCAGCAGCCGTTGTGCCATAATGGCGATGACCGACGAGGAAATCAGATAAGGTTCAATACCCATATCAATCAAACGAGTTACAGCCGAAGCCGAATCGTTTGTGTGCAGGGTGCTCAGAACCAAATGGCCGGTAAGCGAGGCCTGAATGGCAATCTGGGCGGTCTCAAGGTCACGAATCTCCCCCACCATAATCACATCGGGGTCTTGCCTTAGAATGTGACGAAGGCAATTGGCAAACGTGAGATTTATCTTGGGCTTGACCTGCATCTGCCCGATACCGGGCAGTTGATACTCAATTGGGTCTTCAACAGTAAGGATGTTGCGCTCCTCGCAGTTAAGCTCATTAAGAGCCGCATATAGCGTGGTTGTCTTGCCGCTGCCCGTAGGACCGGTGAGCAGAATTATGCCGTGAGAGGCGCCAATCAAATTTTTGAACCGATTATGCACTTCCGGAGAAAAACCAATCTGGTTTAAACCCAATTCACCTCGGCCTTTATCCAGCAATCTCAGCACAACCCGCTCACCCCCCAGAGTCGGGATAACAGAGACACGAATATCAACGAGGTCCTGGCCGATTTTGATCCGGCTCTGGCCATCCTGCGGCAACCTTCGCTCGGCAATATTAAGATTTGCCATAATCTTCAAACGCGACAGAAACGCCGGAACCTGCTGTTTAGGCAAAGTGGTAACATCGTGCAAGACCCCATCTATCCGAAAGCGTATTCGGGCCTCATTCTCGTATGGCTCGATGTGGATGTCACTTGCCCGCCTGTGGACCGCCTGAAAAAAGATTTTATTGACCAATTTTATAATCGGCGCCTTGTTTGCGATGTTAAGCAGGTCTTCAGCGTGGGTCTGAGCGCCGCCGCCGGCAATACTCCCGATGTCGCCAGGGACATCATCTTCATTGCGAACGTCATTATCACCGGCGACAGATGTATTCTGGTAGTAGCAGCGACTTATTGCCTTTTCAATCTCAGAAGCCGGACAGATTACTCTTGCACAGGGCTGGGCCAGGATGCCGGCAATTGCGTCATAAGCTTCCATATTGAACGAATCGGCGAGGGCAACCGCAACCTCGCCGGTGTCCAGCACGATAGGAATGGCGCACTGACTTTTGAGAAACTCAAGCGGCAGCTTCCTCACCAACTGGGGATTCAGCTGCTCAGCCGATATAGTCTCCAGATATTGGTCCGGCTCGCCGATGCTCTTATCCGCACCGGTGGCCGTAATCTGCACCTGTCCTGCCGGTTGTGTATTTTGGACCGTATCCAACGGTTGACCTCCTCGAAGCCAGCAAAAAATGCTCAATCGTCAGCTTTGTCTTTTTTCTCCCCCGCACCCTGCAACGCCGGTTCCATTTCCTTTCTCTTGCTTTCCGTTATTTTTTCCAAATCCTGCTGGTTACCCATAACGTGTGGAGTTATGAATATAAGCAGATTTGTTTTTTGCAGGCGGTCTCTCTGAAATCTAAATAAATTTCCGACAAGGGGAATATCGCTGATAAGGGGAATTTTCTTTTCGATAGTAACCTTGTCATCTCGAATCAAGCCGCCGATGACAACGGTTGAACCGGTGTTCATAGAAACAACAGTCTGCGCCTGCCGTTTGGCAGTCGCGGGGGTATCCGTGATGACATTTTCGATAAGCTTCGTGAACTCGCTATTAATCTCAAGCCGGACAAGCCCCCCCTGGCTGATGTGAGGTGTTATTTCCAAGCTGATGCCGACGTCCTTATATTCGTATGATTTAATCACAGTAGGTTCAGCAGCAGGGTCTTCGGTAATTCTTGATTGCATAACAAACGGAATATTTTCACCGACAATTATCTTTGCCTTATGATGGTTGGATGTAAGGATGTGTGGGGTCGAGAGTATATTAACTCCGGA
>CAZKOQ010000080.1:0-11299 GCA_964554425.1 uncultured Pirellulales bacterium
CAGCGAACAGCCCCGGCGAATGGTACCAGTTATGTTAGTGATTATGTGTCTGCCTTCTTTCTTACACTTACAAATCCGACGACTTTTATAGCTTTTGCAGCAACATTTGCGGGCTTGGGATTAGTACGCATAGTTGAGCATCATATCGCTGCTCTATTATTGGTTGCCGGCGTATTTGTCGGTTCCGGACTCTGGTGGCTCATACTGAGCGGCATCGCCGCCACATTTCTGGGAGAACTCCTTTATAGCAGACCGACCTGGCTAAATAAAATCTCCGGCACAGTAATCATAGTTTTCGGCTTATTCATCCTTTTGACTCTGATAATATAAAGAATCACTTTCGAGAAGGTATAACTCAGACCGGAATACTTAAAACTGACTCTTATGAAAACAAGCTTTTTGCGCGTATTTTTTCCGTCGCAGTTACTATGCTCTGCGGGTCTCCGATTTAAGAGAGGGCACGACGGATTATCTTGAATTCGAAAACAACATGGATTCAAGGTATCGTTCAGAAGGGTGTGGGGGTGCTTACAGAATTGATTTGCAAAAGTGCGCTCAAAAAGCGATTATTATAGCTATGGATGGCTGGAAGAACAGCGATAAGTTCGCCAAGACCCGGGAACGGATGCTCAAACTGGATCTGGCAGGCCGAGATATAACCGACCCGCAGGTTCTGAAGGTAATGGCCGAAGTTCCGAGGGAGGAGTTCATTCCGGGGCCATACAAGTCGCAGGCGTATGCCGACGGCCCTTTACCTATCGGTTTAGACCAGACCATTTCTCAGCCATACATTGTTGCGCTGATGACACAGGAGATGCGTGTCAGCTCCGATTGTGAGGTTCTGGAAATTGGCACAGGCAGTGGGTATCAAACGGCTGTCCTTAGCAAGCTGGCAAAAAAAGTCTATACGATAGAAAGATACCGTGAATTATCCGAGTCGGCCCAGGCAGTTTTGACGAGATTAGGTATCAAAAATGTCGAGTTTTACGTCGGCGACGGCAGTTGCGGCTGGCCCACGATAGAGACATTCGAGGGCAGGCCCCAGGAAAAAAGTTTTGACAGGATTATGGTTACCGCAGCGGTGCCGAAAATTCCGCTGCCGCTGCTAAGACAGCTTGTCGATGGTGGTCTTATAATCGCACCTGTCGGCTATGAAAGTGTGCAGGAATTAGTCATTGGCGAAAAAAAGAAAGATATGCTGACCCAAAAAGTAATTTGCGATGTGCGCTTCGTCAAACTGCTGGGCCAATATGGCTTCGAGGAGTAATGCTGGATTCCCGCCTTCGCGGGAATGACAGAGAGGAATAGCAGGGTTTGAAATCCGAAATTCAAAAATCAAGAAACGAGAAACGAGAATCGAGAAACGAAATTACCCTATCGACTTCAGTGCAGTATCTCAAAGGTGTAGGGCCGGCCAGGGCTGCGGCCTTTGCGGAACTGGGGGTGCACACAGTCGGGGATTTATTAGAATATTTTCCCCGTGATTGGGTATTTGCGCCGCAGGCAATAAAGATAAATCAGATGCAGCCCGGCCAGACAGTTACCGTTGTCGGTATGGTCGAATCAACTGATTACCAAACATTTCGCCGGCAGCCAATATTTGAAGCCCTAATCAGCGACGAGACCGCGGTATGCAGGATTGTGTGGTTCCACGGCGGATTTCTGCGCAACCAGTTGATGCCGGGCCAGATAATAATGGCCACCGGCAAGGTTACTTTATACAGACACCAGTTACAGCTTACCAACCCGAAATTTATTATACTGGACCAGAAACATCCACATTCAGCGCAGTATTTCAGCGGCGGAGTTTATTCCGCCAGTGCCAAACTTACCAGCCATCAAATCAGACGAATAATCGCTCCGCTGATGAACAATCTAAATGAGCTGGTGCCGGAGATTTACCAAAAGGGCTTCCTTGAGAAAGCCAATCTTATTGGCAGAAAGGAGGCATTTGCCTGGATACACCTGCCGCCGAATGAACAGAAGCTTGCCCAGGCAAAACGTCGGCTAAAGTATGATGAATTGTTTCTGATGCAGTTGGGACTGGCAATCCGCCGATACCGGATGCAGCATTTCTCCGAAGCGATGCAGTGTGGTTGCACAAGCGAAATCGACCGGCGAATCAGGAAGCGATTTCCATTTTTGCTTACCGAAGACCAAAACAGTGCGATAAACGAAATCGTTGCGGATATGAGCAAGTCGAAACCAATGAATCGGCTGCTTCAGGGTGACGTGGGCTCAGGGAAAACGGTGGTTGCGCTGTATGCGGCGTTACTTGCCATTGCCAATAAAACGCAGGTGGCGATTATGGCCCCGACAGAGATTTTGGCCGCTCAGCATTTCCTCAGCATCGAAAGATATTTGACAAATAGCAGGGTAAGGAGAGTCCTGGTAACCGGTGGGATAACGGGCAAGAAGAGAATAGAGCTTCTGGAGCAAATTAAACGCGGGGCGATGGATATTGTTGTCGGGACGGTGGCATTATTAGAGGAGGATATAGAGTTCCATAAGCTGGGGCTTGTCATTATCGACGAGCAGCACAAATTCGGCGTTGAACAGAAGGCACAACTACGAAAACAAACCACGCCGCACTGCCTTGTTATGACAGCGACTCCCATCCCTCGAACGCTGGCGATGACGGCCTTTGGGGATTTGGATGTTTCCGTAATCAAACATTCTCCGCCAGGCAGAGGCACCGTCATTACACGCTGGGTTGACCGGCAGAATCGGCAGAAGGGGAACGAATTTATCCGGGAACGGCTGAAGGCGAAAAAACAGGCGTATTTTGTATATCCGCGGATTACCGCAGATGAGGAAAATGCTATAAAGGCCGCGACCGACCAGTGGAAGTATCTTTCGACGATAGTTTTTCCAGAATTTAGTGTGCAGCTTCTACACGGGCGAATGCCGTCTGCTAAAAAACAGCAGGTTATGTCGGAATTTCGCAGAGGCAAAATTGATGTGCTCGTATCCACTATAGTGGTAGAAGTAGGGCTGGATGTGGCCAACGCAACGATAATGGTTATCGAAGGTGCAGATAGGTTTGGGCTGGCACAACTGCACCAATTGAGGGGTCGGATTGGAAGAGGGGAGGCCAAATCATATTGTCTTTTGTTTGCAGACAGCGAAAATGAGGTCGCCAGGAAGCGTCTCGAAATAATGACAAGGAGCAACGACGGCTTCGAGATAGCCGAGCAGGATTTGCAAATGCGTGGGCCTGGGGAGATGTTCAGCACCCGGCAGCACGGTTTGCCGGACCTGAAAATGGCGAACATTGTGGAGGATTTTGAGCTGCTCGTTATGGCCAGGAGAAACGCATTTTCGCTTGTTTCAGAAGACCCGATGCTAAAAAGTGCGGAGCACAGAAACATTCGCCGGGCATTGCTGGATAAGTTCGGCAGTTCCCTGGGATTGGTGGATGTTGCTTAATCGGCTGCCCTTTTCTCCAATAGGTACTCGTGCAGAAGCAATAGACATCACAATTTTCTTGACATTTTTGTCCTAATCGACTACGCTATTTGACAAGAAGAGTGGTGAGAAAGCTTCTTTTTGTCTCCCGCCGGGCTTTCCCCCACAAGCAGTGGATACTGGGTATATGCAAAATGAAAGCGCACCCATAATAGACGGGAGGCAAAGGACTATTTTTGCAGTTAACGACATCTTTTAGGTGGGCAAAAAATGAGAAAACAGAGCGTTTTTGTGTTTTTGGTAGTGATAGCCGCTGCGGGACAGGTCCTCGCGATATTGCCGGACGAAACCAATACCACCCTCCGCTTGATTAAAAACCGAAGCATCATAACGCCACCGGATATGCCGGGCGGCTTTATGAGTGACGGCACCCAGTTGGGCGACGAAAGTAGCCAGAAACTAACGACAGCGAAAGAGGCCAATGGTGCACTAAAGGATTTTCTTGCACGAGCGGGTCAAGGATTGTTAGTTCGACTGAACCCGGTTACGGGCGCTCCAAATTTAATTGCAGGTCGGCCACTGGCGTTACCTGGTGTGAAAATCCTTACAAAGGAAAATGTTGAAAGGGCGTGCTTGGATTTTGTGGCTGCCAATGCCAATCTGCTAAAAGTCAGCCCAGGTCAGCTCCGGCTGGCCAACAAAATAAAAGCCGGCGGGCGATGGTTTGTTACCTTCCAGCAGGTCCACGATGGTGTGCCTGTATTAGGCGGAAATTTATGCACGTCTTTTACGAAGGACGACCGGCTGATTATGCTTACTTCAGATATTTATCCTGATATTACCCTTCAGACAAAGCCAAAGTTAGACAAAAAGCAAGCCGTGCGGGTAGCTTCAGCAGAGTGTGGAGGGTCGCCGGAGAATTACCGGATAAGCGAGGTGCAACTGTGCATAACGCCTCTCCGGCAGCCGGATGGATTCGATTATGTATTGTGTTGGAAATTGTATATATATCAACCGACGCTCCACAAAAAATGGCTATACCTTATTGACGCTGCGTCTGGAAGGATAGTTGGCAAGGCGAACGCTCTGGTGTATCAGAACGTAACAGGCACGGTGCGGGGCGAATATAAACCCGAGTTTGCCAGTGAGCCCAATCAGGTAACTGCCTTCCCTCACGAAATTGTCAATGCCCAGGGGCCCGAGTTTGTTATCGCATCGTGGAATTTTGATACTGACCCTGGCTGGACTACTGAAGGGCAATGGACTTTTGGGTCGGCCGCCGCGGGCGGTAATCTCTGTGGCGACCCAATTTCGGCCTACAGCGGCACCAATATCTATGGATATAACATCGGCGGTGATTACGAAAACAATATGCCTGAATATCACCTGACAACACTGCCGGTTGATTGTTCTAACTACGAAAATGTGCACCTTAAGTTTATGCGATGGCTGGGAGTGGAATCTTCATATTATGATAGGGCCGCTGTCGAGGTATCCAATGACGGAGTGAATTGGACTGCTGTTTGGGAAAATCCGGGGGATTTAATATGTGACCAGGAATGGGTCAGCGTCAATTACGACATCTCCACCATTGCAGACCTTCAGCCAACTGTTTACATGCGGTGGGTGATGGGACCTACGGACTCATCGGTGGTTTATCCCGGCTGGAGCATCGACGACGTGCAAATTGTCTCAATATTGGGAGGTATCAACAGCACCCAGACGCAAGGGGATGGGTCTTATACAGTTGCACTGCCCGAGAATCCCTGCACTATAACATCCCAACTCAGAGGAGCGTATTGCGACATCAACTACGACTGCGGCAACGATGCCCAATTTATACAGCAGGTGGACCCAAATGACGTGGTGGATTTCACCTGGGATAGCACATTTTGCAATGAAATCGCCGAGTCGAGCGCATACTGGCATATAAATTACGTGCATGACTATTTCACCGCGATAGACCCGGGCCTGTCGGAAGCTTCCTCTTACTTTCCTCTGGGTCTGGATTATCCGATGTCGGTGGTTGTGCAGCTTGGATGCACGGATGGATACTGCAATGCCTACTGGGACGGCGATGGGATATCGCTCGGGGCCGGCGACGGGGTGTTCTGTGACGACTTTGGACTTTATTCGGAGATAATTTATCACGAATACACGCACGCGGTAACGTCGAAAATCTACGACGGCATTTACTTCCCTTATACTATGGAACCGGGTGCTATGGACGAGGCGTGGAGCGATTATTTCGGAAATATTCTAACCCCCAGCCAGAGTCCTCTGGTTGGAGAGGGAGGGGCTTTATTGAACGAGCCGAACGGGTTCCGCACGTTGGATAACAATTACCGGCGAGAAACGGATTGGGTCAGCGAGGTGCACGCAGACGGCCAGATGTTTGGTGCCAGTCTTTGGGATGCACGGCAGGCAATCGAAAAAGAAATCAGCGTGGATACCTGGGACCAGATGGTTCACTTTGCCCGCTACGCTCACCCGCAATCGTTTGAGGGATACCTGCTGGCGGTTCTGACCGAAGATGATGCTCGCTATGGCGACAACAATCTCAGCAACGGGACGCCGCACGCTGAGGTTATCTATAAGGCATTCGGCAATCACGGTATCGGTGGGCTGCAGTATGTCGCACCGAGTCTTGTAGTTAATGACTCCGTTGGAAATGCGAACGGTAAGATAGAACCTGGCGAGATAGCGTCTCTGTCACTTACCTTAACCAACGGCTGGGCAAATGCCACAGTCGTTTCAGCTAAATTGAGCACAACCGATGCCTTCGTAGTTATTATCAAGGGGACAGCGAACTTTCCCGCCGTCAATCACGGAGGAAAGGTCAACAATACAGCCGACCCATTTATCATTTCATTGAAACCTGACTGTCCCGAAACGCACACAATCAATTTTACCCTCGAAGTAACCGCCAATGGCCCATACACCTACTCAAGAACATCCTTGTTCACTTACACCATTGCGGTCAATCAATTGATATACACAGACGGGCAGGCGGATGGTTATGTGGGATATGGAGGCGAGGATGGGGCGCTAGCGGTTCGGGTAACACCTCAAAGCTATCCGTATTATCCAACGAGTATTCGTTTCTTCCCCTATGAAGATTGCACCATTACCGTTAGGGTCTGGGATAACGATGGGCCGCGCGGTTCGCCGGGAACGATGTTGGGCAGTGTCAGTGTTGATGCCAAGGCCACAGGCGATTGGTTCGATGCCGATATTTCGTCTCTTGGCCTGAGAATCGATAGCGGCAGCTTCTATGTGGGCTGGGTCGAGGGCCAATGCACATTCTATAACGGTCTTGATACGGACCCGCCCTATTATCAGCGGTCGTGGGTTTGGTTTCCTATGTACGGTGCGTGGATGCCTTTCGAATATGTGGGCTTGCTCGGCAATCTTATGATAAGCGTGCGTGAATGCTCTATCGCCGATGCACCGGTCGCCAACTTAAATACGGGAAGAAGATACTGTGGCATTCAAACCGCCATTAACACAGCCAGAAACGGCGACCGAATAGTGGTCGGTATTGGAACGTATTACGAAAATATTAATTTCAAAGGCAAGAGCTTAATAGTCGCATCGACAGACCCCGACGACTCAGCAACAGTTGCTCAGACCATTATAAAAGGCGGCGATGAGGTTGTGAGCTTCTCCGGCGGCGAAGGCGAGGCGTGCATCCTTGACGGTTTCACTATCACCGGCGGAAACAAGGGCATCTATTGCTCTATGGCGTCTCCTGTAATTAAAAATTGCCTTGTTACCGCGAATACGCTTGAGGGTATCTGCGCCAATGAAACCGAGGCGGTAATAGCAAACTGCACGATTACTGGAAACGGAGCCGGTGGCATCTCAGTTAATTATGGAAGCAAGCCGATGATTCGCAATTGCACCATTGTAAGTAACCGGGAGGGGGGGATTATAGTGAACAACAGCACCGCGACAGTTGTGAATTCTATCATCTGGGGCAATTGGCCCAAACAGGTTGCAGGCACCCGCGGCTCTGCCGTTATTTCTTACAGTGACGTTCAGGGTGGCTGGCCCGCCCTGGGTAACATCAGCACCGACCCGTGTTTTGTTTCCGCTGGTTTCTGGGCTGACCATAATGACCCGAACACCCCTGTTGAATCCAACGAACCAAATGTTGTCTGGGTGCAAGGTGATTATCACCTGAGAAGCCAGGGCTGGCGGTGGGATGCCAAAGAGCAAAGATGGGACTTCGACAGGGTTACAAGCAGGGCCATCGATGCAGGTAATCCCGGCTCACCGTTTGGTGGGGAGCTGACAACTATACCCGATGACCCGGACAATGGGTGGGGCCGGAATGTTCGCATAGATATGGGCGCGTTTGGAGGGACTGCCGAGGCAAGTATGCCGCCTCACAGGTGGTCCATCTTGGGCGATTTGACTAACGACGGAATAGCGGATTTGACCGATTTTATACTGCTGGTGGACGGTTGGCTAAATAGCGGAAGTGAGCTATATTCAGACTTCAACAGAGATATAATTGTAAATCTGGATGACTTTGCACGGTTTGCGGAGGACTGGGGTGCAGAAACAAGCTGGCACGATTGACCCGCCGAAGGCGGTTTTGATTAAACTGACCTTCGGTTAGCCGCAGAGGGTAAGTTGACAGCAATTTTTGCTACTCAACAGAAGGTCCCTGACATATAATAGAGCACGCTATGGAGCGTGCTGTTTACAGGATTATTGACGCCAATTTCAACCGCGCCCGCGAGGCGCTCCGCGTTATTGAAGACTTCTGCAGATTTGCTCTAAATTCAGCGACACTGACTGAGCGAGCCAAAAAGCTCCGGCATGAGCTGTCGGCGGCTATCAACATGCTCGATGCCGGCAAGCTTCTTGCAAGCAGGGACACTCGCGGCGACGTCGGCGTCGGCAAAGTAGTTGAACCACGGTTTGCACGCGTAACCCTAAAAGATTGTCTTATTGCCGGCTGCAAGCGTCTGGCCGAGGCGCTGCGAACCCTTTCTGAAATGTCGCAAACCGTAAATCCTGCCGTGGCACAGACAGTCGAAAAACTGCGGTTTGATGCATACGCACTTGAGAAGGACGTAGCGGTATTTGGTGAGCCGGCGGAGAAATTCAGGCAGGTTGCGCTCTACATCATAATTACCAGCAACCTGCCAGCGGACGTCATTTTTTTCACCCATAAATGCGCCGCCGGCGGAGCTGACTGCGTTCAACTGCGAACTAAGGGTATCGATGACGTTACTTTGTTTGCCACTGCTGCCGAGTTTGTCAAGATATGCAGAGCCGCAGGCGTTCTTAGCATAATAAATGACCGAGTTGATGTGGCGGTTGCTGCCGGTGCCGATGGTGTCCATTTAGGGCAAAACGATTTGCCTGTTGAGCAGGCCCGCAAGCTCCAGTTGACGCCGCTTATCATTGGCAAGACCACACATTCGCTCAAACAACTAAGTGCAGCATGCAGCGAGTTGCCCACCTATGTCAGCATTGGGCCTGTCTTCACTAGTGAGACAAAACCTGATGTCGCCGTAGCAGGCTTAGATTATATTAGGGAGGCAAAGGATAACCTGGTCGGTTCTGGTATAGGAAATGTTGCTATCGGCGGGATAACATTGGACAATGTGGAGGAGATTTTGAATGCAGGCGCGGGCGCGATTGCGGTGTGTTCCGCGGTGGCGAAAGCCGCCGACCCTTCAGGATTTTGCCGCAAGCTAAAGGACAAGATTCTGGCTTTCAAAAAAGATGTCAAGAGTTGAAGAAACAAAAAATATCTCGCGATATACAGGAGTATAGTTATGACTTTAATACGAAGGAGCGGTTGCCTTTTCCTCTTGCCGCTTTTGATAACCACCGTTCTTTTGGCTGATAACAAGCTGCCGGAAAAACCACCCGGTCAATTTTTCCCATCCCAAGAGGGAAGCCATAAGGACGCTGCATCTTTCAAATGGGGTCAGCCGATTGTCGGAACAACATATTTCTACTGGTATGACATCGAGACAAAAGCTCACATTATTGACCACGATGGAACGGATGCGTTGACTACGCACCCCGCCGATATGAATGACCTTAGCTTCAAGCACGCCTCCTGGCACAAAACACAGTTGACGGATATGATTGAAGCTGGTATAGATTTTCTGATGCCGGTTTATTGGGGCGTTCCGGGGAAATATGATGGATGGAGTTTTGTTGGCCTGCCGCCTCTTGTCGAGGCACACGAGGCTCTTAAAAAGGAGGGTCTGAACCCGCCGGCAATCGGCCTATTTTATGATACTTCGATACTATTGTGGAACGGCTCGAACAAAGACGGAAGCAGATACCATGTCGATTTGACAACGGAATTCGGGAAGGAATGGTTCTACACTGCGATACGGGATTTTTTTAGCTTGATTCCGCCTTCAAAATGGGCACGCGTGGATGGCAGGCCGATTATATTCATATACGAAGCGGCCTTTGCGAAAAAACAGGACCCAAACCAGTTCGAATATACCAAACGCAGGTTCAAAGACGATTTCGGCGTAGAGCCATTCATCGTAAAATCCCCCAACTGGATAGGCGAAACCGATGCGATATATTCCTGGGGCGGTGCAGTGAGCGGCCCGCTTATCTACAAACACGTTGTTGCCCTCGGCCCGGGATACGACCATAGCGCCGTGCCTGATAGAACTCAGCTTATTGTTAAGCGACTCGATGGCAAAACCTATATAGACCGCTGGCTAAAAGTGCTTCAGCTAAAAAGTGAAAATAGGCCTTGGATAGTTCACGTAGAGACCTGGAGCGAATGGCACGAGGGCACCGATATTGCCGCCTCCCGCGAGTATGGCCGAACATATATCGTTCTGACGCGATTGTTTTCAGATATGTGGCGGACAAAAACACAAATTCGTCTGCCATCGTCATATCTTGATGCAAAATCTGTCACCTGGCAGCCCAGACAAGCTAAAGGCCTTATTCTTGGTGACAGCGGCGATGGAATGTGGAAGACAGCTAAGTTTGCGGATGTTGAAGCGGTAGTGTCTGCGCCGAACCCGCATTCGGACAAAAGCAGATACCTTTACTTTAATGTGGATGATGCCTTTGCTTATGAGCTATTCGACCAGACAGTTTCGGTTTCCGCAACGTATCGGGATACAGGTTGCTCGTCATTCTTGCTGGAATACGATAGCAGCAATCCACAAGCTGGTCTATATGAAGGTGCATTTCGTCCGGTTGGCAACGTTACTATTTCAGGAAGCGGCAAGTGGAAAACAGCCGAATTTACGCTGCCGCAGTGCCGGTTTATGAACCGCTCCAACGGCAATGACTTTCGGATTGCTATTATCGGCGGCAATTTGGAACTGGCAATAAGTAAGGTAGAGCTTAAAAAGACAAAATAATCTGTCAAGTAATGAAATGAGAACTTGCATAAAATTAATTGCTGCGGGATTAGTGATTCTAATCTCGGATAATATCGTTTTGGGGATGACTATACCGTCTGTTGAAGAAGAAAGAGAATATGTGAGAAAAGGACAGAAGGAGTGGGAGATTAAGAGAGCTTTGTCTGGGAAACTTATATCCTGGCTTTCGGATGCAAATGATGTTGCTGGTAAGGAGTGTGATAGATTAGTTGATTCACTCTTGACCCTGCCCGAACCAACTATTGAAGCATATTTCGTTGCCGCTCAGGCTACTTACATCCGGGGAAAGACACAGCAGGCAATTTCGATATTGGAAGACCTTATCAGTAAACATCCTAACAAACCGGCTGAAGTGGAGCAGCTTCCTGTCAGCATCGTTGCTCGGTTTTGGATTGGAACCATAGCAAGACATTCAGGAGATATGACAAAGGCAAAGAGCGTCTATGAGACAATACTGAAGTACCTTAGAGGTCGGGAAGGGGAAAATAGTTTGG
>CAZKOQ010000081.1:0-9941 GCA_964554425.1 uncultured Pirellulales bacterium
AAGCATCCAAAAAACAATAAGGGACTTCTGGACAAAAAAAGATTTGAAAGTTTGGAGGAAGAAAAAAAACGGCATCTCAGGAATCTGTCCTGGAAGAAGGCGCTACAACTTGAGGAGACTTTGATTTCGTCCGCACTTATCTGGGAATGGCGCAGAAATTTCCCTAAAGATAATCCCGTTTGCCTGAAAATAGGCTTATGCAAAAAACATAATTCAACAAAATCCGTGGTTAAAATAGTCAATAATCAATAGTAAATAATCAATTACGATGCGATTACCAAAAGCAGGAACAATTGAGATTGCGCCTTCTATCTTAAGCGCCGACTTTGCTAAATTGGCTGACGAGATTGCTGTCATCGAATCGGCAAACGTGAAGATTGTCCACTTGGATGTTATGGATGGCCACTTCGTCCCCAACATCACAATCGGCCCGCCCGTCGTCGCCAAGCTCCGCCGGCACAGCAAACTCGTCTTCGACTGCCACCTTATGATAACCGACCCCACTGCCTTCGCCCCGCGTTTCGCCGAAGCCGGCGCAAACCACATAACATTCCATATCGAAGTCGCCAAAGAGCCGCACAAGCTCATCGACACACTGCACAAGCTCGGCTGCACCGCAGGTATATGCCTCAATCCAAATACTCCCGTTGATGCGATACAAGCAGTCGCTCCATTGTGCGATATGGTCCTTGTAATGACGGTTGAGCCGGGCTTTGGCGGCCAGCAGTTTTTGCAGGATGCCGCAAAAAAAATCGCTATTGTCCGCCGCCTCGTTGGCCCCAGCGTCCGCATAGAAGTCGATGGCGGCATAGACTCCCACACCACCCCCATCGTCGTATCCTACGGCGCAGACACCCTCGTCGCCGGCTATGCCATATTTGGCCAGCCAGACCGCATCGCCGCCATAAACGCCATCCGTGAAGCCGCAAGGTAAATCTTATAGCAATTCTCGTGGAACTATGTTAAGATTTGAAAAATCAAAGATTAAAAATCAAGAAGCAAATTGACAGATTAAAATTCAAAGAGAAAAAAGGTGGGAAAAATTTTGCATTTTGCTATGTAACTTTGATTTTTGCATTTTGATATTTGATTTCATTTTTTAGATATGGCTGAAGAAAAAAAATCAAAGTGGAACGGATTTTCACTCAGGCCCCGCAGGGAAATGCCAGAAGGCCTCTGGCTGCGCTGCCCGCACTGCGAGAAAATGCTCTACAAAAGCAGCGTCGAAAAGAACCTCCACGTCTGCCCCGAATGTGATTTCCACTTCCGCATCAACGCCGCCACTCGAATCAAATACCTTGTTGATGAAGACTCCTTCCAGGAAGCCCTCGCCGACCTGACCACCTCCGACCCCCTCGGCTTCAAATTCCGAGACACCACCTACAAGCAGCGAATAAAAGCAGACCAGAAAAAATCCGGCTCTAAAGAGGCAATGAGAATCGGTAAGGCCTTCATCAAAGGAAGGCCCATCATTCTGGCCGTGATGGAACCTAACTTCCTGATGGGCTCTATGGGACTGGTCGTCGGCGAAAAATTCTGCGCCGCTGTCGATATGGCTATGGCAGAAAAACTCCCTCTCGTTGTCGTTAGCTGCTCCGGCGGAGCAAGAATGCACGAAGGCGTCGTCTCCCTCGGCCAGATGGCTAAAACCTCCGCCGCATTGGCGAAATTTGATGATGTGGGCGGCCTGTTCATCTCCGTCCTTACAGACCCCACTACTGGCGGCGTTACCGCCAGCTTCGCTATGCTCGGCGATTGCTTAATAGCTGAGCCGGGGGCGCTAATTGGCTTCGCCGGCCCCCGCACAATCGCTGAAACAATAAAAGTCGAGCTGCCCGAGGGCTTTCAGACCGCCGAATTTATGCTCGAGCACGGCTTCGTCGATGAGATTATCCACCGCAAAAACCTCCGCAGCGAAATCGCCCGTATCATCGACTACTGCCAGAAATAGTTTTTGCCACGGAGAGTACAGAGGCCACAAAGAAAGTTCAATTTGTCATTCCCACGAAACCTGTCCTGAGCGCAGCCGAAGGAGCGGGAATCCAGAAGTGATTCGACTCTCGTGACTCGTATCTCATTTGGTGCGTATGTCATTGCGAGCGAAGCGAAGCAATCTATTTCCTGTCAATCGAAAATCGTAAATAGCAAATAGAAAATTCTTATGCCCTGCGTCTTCTCAGCAAAGCCATGCTACCTAATCCGAGTAACAAAAGCGTGGTCGGTTCGGGAACAGCCAAGTCACCTCCCCACATACTAATAGAAATCGGTCCCTGCGGTATTTCCAGAACTTGCCCGAGGTTCGTAATTGTTCCATCAAATGTCCGTTTGAATAGTTCGAATCTTAGATTGCCATAATCCCCATAGTAAATGTTTTCTATAGAGTCCAATGCAATCCCAAGCGGGTGTCCTATCCCCGTCACTACTGTGATATGTGTACCATCAGGAGTGATTCTTTCGATAGAACCTGTCCGAACAGTAACATATCCGCCATCAAGACGTTCATAAACTGTCGGGTGGTTGTAGAAAACATCACCTGATGGACCTACGGCCAAATCACCTCCCCAACTACTGATAGAAATCGGCCCACTTGGTATGTCCAAGACATTCCCGAGGCTGCTAATTGTTCCATCATTCGATAGTTTGAATAACTCGAAGTTTAGAATATCAAATTTGAAGTCTCCAAAATAAATATTACCAAACACATCGAGAGCGATACCCGTCGGACGGTCCAGCCCAGATACAATAGTTTCGATGGTACCATTCGGATTTAGTTTCTCGATTGAACCCTGTCGAATTGTAATATACTTCCCATCAGTGCGTTCATAAACTGTTGGATGGTTGAAGAAAACATCACCAGAAGAATTCACGGTCAGATCACCTCCCCAACTGCTGATGGAGATATTTCCGGGGGGTATGTCCAGAACCTGTCCAAGGTTTGTTACGGTTCCGTCAGGCGAGCGCTTGGATAACTCAAAAGCCAGGACATCGAGCTTGAAATCGCCATAGTACAGATTGCCTCTATCATCCAATGCGATCCCATGTGGCCGATCCAAACCAGATACTATCGTGTTACGAGTACCATTCAGATTTAATCTCTCAATCGAACCCTGTCGGATTTTTATATGTCCCCCGTCAACATTCTCGTAAACTGTCGGATGATTGTAGAAAATAGGAACTTCAACCGCCTGCCCTACATTTGGACAAAGCAATATCAACCCAAGTATCGCCAAACAAATTTTAGAACCAGCAACCAACTTCATCTTTTCTCCTCCTGAAAAATGGTTTGTATCTCACAGCAAAGGTTGTTTGTTCTACTCAAACCGTGGCTGTGATAGCGCGCAAGCTAATTCTTTTAGTTCGCTTCCTTGAAAATATCTGGAGCGGGAAAATCGCTCTTATGTGGGGAAAAGCTTGATATGATACAAACACAAGCTTCCTCACTACTCCTCCTTGAATCTAACTTTATTTGTATAAGATTAAGACGAATTTGTCAACAAAATTATGGAGTTTTTTGAAAGAATAAAACACATCCAGATTCTTCGCTCCGCTCATAATGACAGCAAAATCGCAAAATCGGGCTTTCACTTCCGGCCAAATATCCGTATAATCTTAGAGAAATAGCCACTAAGACACAAAGGCACAAAGAAAAATGAAAGTTGCCTGACGGCAGTCAAGGGTTAAAAATATAAGCGAGTTTTAGTGTCTTGGTGCCTTGGTGGCAAGATAAAAAAATCAGTGGTTAATTAGGACAGGTAATGGGTTATTTTCGCGAAAATATTGAGAAGGCGAAGAGCTATGAGCCGGGCTTCCAACCTCAAGTATCGAGCATTGTAAAACTTAACACCAACGAAAATCCCTATCCGCCCTCGCCGCAGGTGATGAAGGTGATGGCACAGATAACTGCGGAACGGCTTCGCAGATACCCCGACCCGCTGGGAAACGAATTTCGCCAGGCGGCAGGCCAAGTCCACAACCTCTCGCCTGATTACATTATGTGCTGCAACGGCGGCGATGAGCTGTTGAGTATGGCCTTCCGCGCATTCTGTGACGAATCCCGCCCAGTCGCATATCCTGTCCCTTCATATTCGCTATTTCCCGTCCTTGCGAATCTGCAAAACTGCAAGCCAATCGAAATCCCTTATGATAGCGAATTCAACCTGCCCCCCAAACTTGCCGCCACAAACGCCGCCCTGACAATCGTCTGCAATCCAAACGCACCCTCCGGCACATTCATCAGCCCGGACGAGCTTGCCTCCCTGGCCGATGAGCTCTCAGCCGTGCTATTGATTGACGAGGCCTACGTTGACTTCGCCGAGGCAAACTGCCTCCCCCTCGTCAAAAACTTCGGCAACGTCATTATCCTTCGCTCCCTAAGTAAGGGCTACTCCCTTGCCGGCCTGCGCTTCGGCTACGCAATAGCCAATCCCAACCTCATCGCAGGACTATTGAAGCTAAAAGACTCTTACAACGTCGATGCCCTCGCCATTGCCCTCGCTGCCGCCGCTATAAAAGACCAGAAATACTTCAAAGAAAATGTCGAAAAAGTCAAAGCCGAACGCGCACGCCTGACATCACAGCTAAGGAAACTGGGCTTTGATGTCCCCGACAGTCACTCAAATTTCGTCCTGGCAAAATGCAAAAACTCCAAAGGAGACCAGGTCTATGAGAAACTTGTCCAGCAGAATATCTACGTCAGATACTTCGCCCACCCGGGGCTCGAAGATAAATTAAGAATCACTATCGGAACCCCGGAACAAAATGATAAACTATTTTTAGCTTTGAAGGAAATCGTAAAGGATTAACCACAGAGCACGCAAAGCACGCAGAGAAACAAGTAGATATAAAAAACTCAGCGTTCTCGGCGCACTCAGCGGTAAAAAGAATTGTAGTAAGGATATACCTATGAAAAAAAGAACCTCCAAAATCCACAGGAAAACAAAAGAAACCGACATCCGGCTGGAGCTTAATCTGGACGGCTCCGGCAAATATCAAATCGACACCGGCATCGGCTTCCTCGACCACATGCTCTCGCACCTCTCCAAGCACAGCAAAATCGACCTCAAAGTCTCCGCCAAAGGCGACCTCAACGTTGACGCACACCACACCGCCGAGGACATCGGGATATGCTTAGGCGATTGTCTGCTCAAAGCCCTCGCCGACAAAAAAGGAATCGCCCGCTATGGCCTAAGCTCCCTGCCTATGGAAGACGCCCTCGCTAATGTCTCCATCGACTTCTCAGGCAGAGCCAACTTTGTCTATAACGTCGAATACAGAACCGCCAAAATCGGCGACTTCGACGTCGAGTGTCTCGAAGCAATCCTCAGAAGTATCTGCGACAATGGCAAATTCAACCTACACATAAACGTCCCTTATGGCACAAACAGCCACCACATCGCTGAGGCAATCTTCAAGGGCCTGGGCAGAGCGCTTGGCGCTGCCGTCGCCGTCACCGGCTCCGACCTGCCCACAACAAAGGGAAAACTGTGATTGAAGAGCGTATTGACGATTATCGCACCGGAATCGGCACCGACATCCATCGCGTTGTCGAGGGCAGACGCCTTATGCTCGGCGGCATCCACATCCCATATCCGCTCGGCCTTGCAGGCCACAGCGACGGCGACGTGGCGCTCCACGCTGTCATCGATGCTCTCCTCGGCGCATCCGGCCTCGGCGATATAGGCACCCTCTTCCCCGACACCGACCAACAGTGGAAAGATGCCGACAGTAAAGAGCTTCTGCTCATCGTAAAAGAACAGCTCGAAGAAAAACGCTGGGAGGTAATCAATATCGACCTGATAATCCACGCAGAAGAGCCGCGGCTTAACCAAGCCAAAGGCCAGATTAAACGTGCCATCGCCTCCCTTCTCGGAATCGACTTTACCTCCGTCAACGTCAAGGCAAAAACTAACGAAGGTCTCGGCGACATCGGCTCAGGCGCCGCCATCGCCGCCACCGCCGTTGCTCTATTAAAGAAGAAAAGAAGAAGAACCATATAAAGGAAAAATATATGGGTTTAATACTTTATAATAGTCTAACAAGGAGGCAGGAGGAATTTAAGCCACTCAAACAAGGCCGTGTCGGCATTTACGTCTGCGGCCCGACCGTCTATGGCCACGCACATCTTGGCCACGCAAAAAGCTACGTCAGCTTCGACGTTCTTGTCCGATACCTTCGCTACCTCGGCTACGATGTAACCTACGTCCAGAACATAACCGATGTCGGCCACCTGACCGATGACGCCGATGAAGGCGAAGATAAAATCGCTAAAGCCGCAAAAAAAGAAAAAAAGCATCCTATGGCGCTGGCCGAGTTCTATACCCGCAGTTACTTCGAGGATATGGACAAGCTCAACTGCCTCCGCCCCGACATAAGCCCAAGAGCCAGCGGCCATATCGTCGAGCAAATCGAGCTGGTAAAAAAACTTCTCGAAAAAGGTTTCGCTTATGAGGTCAACGGCTCCGTCTATTTTGATGTGTCGAAGTTCGAGAGCTATGGCAAACTCTCCGGCAGAAACATTGATGATATGCTCGCCGGCGCTCGCGTCGAGGTTTCGCCCGACAAAAGACACCCAGCCGACTTTGCACTCTGGAAAAAAGCCGAGCCAAACCATATTATGCAGTGGCCAAGCCCCTGGGGCCCCGGCTTCCCCGGCTGGCACCTCGAATGTTCCGTTATGAGCACAAAATACCTCGGCCAGCCCTTCGACATCCACGGCGGCGGCCTCGAAAACCAGTTCCCGCATCACGATTGCGAAATCGCCCAATCCGAAGCCGCCAACGGCGTCCAGTTCGCCCGATTCTGGCTCCACAACAATATGATAACTGTTAACGGCCAAAAAATGGGAAAGAGCTTGAATAATTTTATCACCCTTAAACAGGCCTTCTCCGGCGAGCACGAAAAATTAAGCCGCGGCTATGACCCACTTGCCATAAGACAACTGATTTTGAACAGCCACTATCGAAGCCCCCTCGACTTCTCCGACGATTCGCTTCTTGCAGCACAAACCGGGTACGAAAAATTAAGAGACACCGTCTTAAGAGTGAGAATAGCATGGAACTCAGCACCACAAGGAAATCTTGACCTCAAAGTTGCGACCGAACTTAATCAGATTAAAGAAAGATTTGATAACGCAATGAATGACGACTTGAATACCCCTGTCGCATTGTCGGTGATATTTGACTTGGTTCGACTGTCAAACAAGCTGATTGACGAAGCAACCGCAAATAAGGATACACTGAATGCAGTTGACAACTTGTTTAGGAGGTTAGGGGGAGGAGAAGATGGGAAGGATGACAAAGGATGTCTGGGCATAGTAAAGGGGGCTTATCGTGACATACACGCAGGTGATGTGTTGTTGCCACAAACCTTGGGTATTCTTGTCGATTTGCGTAACGAATTTAAGAAAAGTGGAAATTTCAGGAATGCCGATGCCATTCGTAATAAACTAAACACAATAGGTCTCATTATAGAAGATCTTCCGGATAGTACAACACGATGGAGAATAAAATGAGAATCCTCGGCATCGACCCCGGCTTACAAATCTGCGGCTACGGCTGCATAGAATCAGACGGCGACCAGCACCGGCTGATTGAGGCGGGTGTTATTCGCACGGATAGCGGCCTACCCATAGAAGAAAAGCTAAGTAGAATCGCCGAGGATATGGACTTACTTCTAAAGAATTTGCTGCCTGATGTCGTTGCGGTAGAGGAATTGTATTCGCATTACGCCCATCCCAAAACCGCTATCTTGATGGGGCACGCAAGAGGCGTTATACTGCAAAAGTGTGCCCAGGTGGCAATTGAAGTCCGCAGCTTCAGTGCGACGCGAATAAAAAAATCGATTACAGGCAATGGCAGGGCCTCAAAGGAGCAGGTCCAGAGAACCATTCAGACGCTTTTATCTCTATCGAAGCTGCCCCAGCCGCCCGATGTTGCCGATGCCATCGCCGCCGCCCTCTGCTGCGCAAATTCCAGAGACATAGTGGCCTGTGACTGATGAAGTGACACATGTCATTCTGAGCGTAGCGAAGAATCTGGCTTTTATAATGATTGTGACCTTTTTTGCTTTTTGCTTTTTGCATTTTGATTTGAATAATGATTGCCCGACTCGAAGGAAAACTCATTAAGCTCGACACCGAATCCGCCCTCATCCAGGTCGGCCCGGTCGGATACGAAGTTATGCTGCCTGCTTACTGCATAAGTGCCCTGTCGGACAAGATCGGCTCCGATGTCACCCTCTGCACAATGGAATACTACGAAGGCGCACCCGGCATCGGAAACCTCATCCCAAGAATCGTCGGCTTCCGTAGCTCCGCCGAAAAGGACTTCTTCATCAAATACACCACCGTCAAGGGAGTGGGCATACGAAAAGGCCTCCGCTCCCTGGCCATCCCCATCGCCACCATCGCAGCAGCGATCGAAAATGGCGATGACAAAACCCTGATGTCACTACCCCTCATCGGCAGGCGCATGTCCCAGCAAATCATCGCCGAGCTAAAAGGCAAGCTCCAGTCCTTCGCCCTCGGCGCAGAACCAGCACGGGCAGTCCCAACATTCAAACCGTTCCAGCTACAAGCTCTCGAAATCCTTATCGCCTGGGGCGAAAAAAGAAACGAGGCCGTCGAGCTAATTGAGCTTGCTTGTCGCAAGCACCCTGATATAAACTCTGCCGAGGCCCTCGTGCCTCTGGTCTATAGATTAAAGCAGGGAGTGGAAGTATAAAAACAAAAATTGAAAATAGTCAATAGTAAATAGTCAATAAACGATGGCTATCGCACGAACAATCAGCACCCAACCCTTAAACGAGCAGGAGGAAACCTTCAACATCTCCCTGCGCCCGAAACTCCTTAATGAGTGCGTCGGCCAGTCTAACGTCAGGAAAAAACTTTCAATCGCCATCACCGCCGCAAAACAGAGAGCCGAGCCGCTCGAACATATTTTATTTTACGGTCCGCCCGGCCTCGGCAAAACAACGCTCGCAAACGTCGTCGCTAACGAAATGGCTGCTCGAATCCGCTCCTCCTCTGGCCCCGCCCTCACTAAACAAGGCGACGTAATGGGCCTCTTAAGCAACATCAACACCGGCGATATCCTCTTCATCGACGAAATCCATCGGCTCAGCACGCCCGTCGAAGAATTTCTCTATCCCGCAATGGAAGAATTCAAAGTTGACTTCACCGTCGATAGCGGCCTCCACGCAAAAACAATAAATTTCCCGCTCAAACGCTTCACGCTCATCGGCGCAACCACCCGCGCAGGCCTATTGAGCGCCCCGCTCCGCAGCCGATTCGGTATGCTCTACCACCTCGATTTCTACTCCGCTGATGAGCTTACCGCCATTCTCTGCCGCTCCGCAGAGCTTCTGCAGCTAAAAAGCCAGGATAACACGCTCGAGCTAATCGCCTCCCGCTCCCGCGGCACGCCGCGAGTCGCCAATCGCCTCCTCAAGCGCGTCCGCGACTACGCCCAGGTCAAGGGCTCCGGCTCCCTCAACACTGCAATCGTCGAAGCCGCACTTAAAATGGAGCAAATCGACTCGCTGGGTTTAGATGAGCTTGACCGCGCCTTCCTCCGCGCTCTCGTCAACGTCTATGACGGCGGCCCTGCCGGCATCGAAGCCATCGCCGCCACTCTCGGCGAAGAAAGGGACACCCTCGAAGACGTCGTCGAGCCGTATCTTCTGCAAATCGGCTTCCTCCGCCGAACAAGGCGTGGCCGCGAAATCACAAAAATCGCCTGCGAACACCTGGACCTCAAGTGTCATAAAAAGAAACAAACCACAGACCAAAATAATTTGTTTGATGAAAATGAAGGTTTGGCATAACTGTATTATTTTCGCTTGCAAAAATCATCCTTTCTCTATACAATTCTTGCTTTGACCGAGAAGGTTTTTTCTCTTCGACTCGCTTTCTGTGCCCTGCTTGTCCTGAGCTTGTCGAAGGG
>CAZKOQ010000081.1:10041-11141 GCA_964554425.1 uncultured Pirellulales bacterium
CTGAGCTTGTCGAAGGGCTTGCTCTGAGCGAAGCTGAAGCTCTCCCGAAGGATTTGTTAAGAGCTTACGAAAAAACTGTCCGTCGCCTTCTGTCATTCCCGCGAAAGCGGGAATCTATATGTTTTTATTAAAGTCATTTTAGGTTTTGTTACGGCTCTAAAAACAAACTATTATGTTTGAGGCATTAACAGAAAAATTTAATTCGCTCTTCAGGTCTCTCTCGGGCCGGGGCCGTATCACCGAGGCAAACATCTCCGACGCTATGCACGAAGTCCGCAAAGCCCTGCTCGAAGCCGATGTCAACTACAATGTCGTCAAGCAATTCTGCAAGGATGTCACCCAGGCCGCCGTTGGTGCTGAGGTAATCAAAAGTCTCCACCCCAGCCAGGTGATGATAAAAATAGTCAACGACCAGCTCACCAAGCTGATGGGCCCCGTCGATACCCGCATCTACTTCGTCTCCCCAGGCCCAACCGTAATTATGCTGGCCGGCCTCCAGGGCTGCGGCAAAACCACAACCGCCGCTAAGCTCGGCATATACCTCCTCGCAAAAGGCAAAAGACCTGTCCTCGTCGCCGGAGACCTCCAGCGCCCAGCCGCCATCGAGCAGCTCGTTATCCTCGGCCAGCAATCTAATATCGACGTTTACAGAGAAGACACCACCAATTCCGTCCAGGTCGCAAAAAACGGCGTCAAATACGCCCAGGAAAAAAACTACGACGTCGTAGTCCTCGATACCGCAGGCCGACTCCACATAGACGCAGAAATGATGACGCAAATATCCGACGTCGCAAAAGCAATCAACCCCCACCAGATATACCTCGTCTGCGATGCAATGACAGGCCAGGACGCCGTCAATTCCGCCAAAGAGTTCAACGAACGCCTCGAGCTCGACGGCGTCATCCTCACAAAACTCGACGGCGACGCACGCGGCGGTGCAGCACTTAGCGTAAAAGCCGTAACTGGAAAGCCCATCAAATTCATCGGCGTCGGCGAAAAGCTCGACAAGCTCGAAGAATTCCACCCAGACCGAATGGCCAGCCGAATCCTCGGTATGGGAGATGTCGTTACGCTGGTCGAAAAAGCACAGGAGCAATTCC
>CAZKOQ010000082.1:0-11122 GCA_964554425.1 uncultured Pirellulales bacterium
CCGCCAAAAGGTCTATAGATTATGTGCCGCTTGGCGCCGGAGGCGAGGAGCTGCGAATCGTTGTGCTCGATACTGGGACGGTGCGGCCGGGCCTTGAGAAATCGACATATAAAGTCCGCAGGGCGGAATGTGAGCAATTTGTTTCCATATTACAAAAAGCCGGATATGATATATCCTGTCTTGCGGATGTCAAAGACGAAGCAACTTACGAAAAGATAGGGGCAAAGTTCTACAAAGGTTATCCGGATTTGTGCGACCGGCTGAAATATATCTTCGGCGCCCAACAGCGGTTTTATAAGATGCTCGATGCCTGGAAAGCAGGTAACATCGAAACCGTCGGCGAGATATTTAGAGAGGATGGCATCGGACTTCGCGATGATTACAAAATATCAGGCCCGGAGCTGGAGACAATGTGCGATATTGTGCGGACGGTGCCGGGGGTTTTGGGAGAGCGGATGCTGGGTGGCGGCGACAAAGGCGCATCGGGGGCGCTGGTTTTGGCAAAAAGCGTCGATGAGGTCAAACGGGCCGTCGAGGCAGCTTATCCTCGAAGCCGGCCGGAATATGCGGATAAATATGCGGTTCACGTCTGCAAGGTCGTTGAGGGCGTGAGAGTTTATGATGGATTGCTTTGACAATTATATGTGCGTTCGCTGATTTTGCGTAGTGGGCTATGTCGGAAAAAGACACATTACCAAATAAAGGTATGTTTAATGCTGTCGTATCTTCTAATAGGCAGATAGGGGAGCGGCTGTATCGAGCGAAGTTAGAGTTCTCCGGGCACGGTGCGGAGGCGTTCGGCAAGTTTAGGCCGGGGCAGTTTGCCCAGATAGATGTCTCTCGTATTGCTCTACCCCCGAAAGAAAAAATTCCACAGGACTTGCTCGATGCCTCTGAACGCAATATTTTGCTCCGGCGGCCTTTTAGTTTCGCCGATGTCGATACCCAGGGGAATAAAACCTTTGTGGACCTTCTTTATCGTGTTGTCGGGCCTGCCAGCTTGAGGATGACAACGCTGTCGGCAGGCAATTCACTTAGCATAATCGGTCCGTTAGGAAATGGCTTCTGGGTTCCAGCCGGCAAGAAGAAGGCGCTTCTGGCAATGGGAGGTATGGGCGCTCCGCCGTTGCAGCATTTGGCCAAAGTCCTTTCAATCAGTAACCCTGATATAGAGGTTACCGCCTTTGCCGGCGCAAAGACTATGAGGGAGCTGCCCTTTGAAGGCCGGCTCGACCAGATTTCCCAGGAGCTAGGCTTTGCCCTGCGTGAATTTGCCAAATACGGCGCAAACTCGCAGTTGGCAACTGACGATGGCACGGCGGGATATAAAGGGCCGGTTACTGAGTGTTTGCTGCAATGGCTTGCAAAATCCACCTGGGCCCGCGATACCACGATTATTTATGCCTGCGGCCCAGAGGCAATGCTGGCGAAAATCGCCGGAATTGCAAAAGATAAGGAAATTGATTGCCAGATAAGTATGGAGCAAATGATGGCCTGCGGAATTGGCGTCTGCCAGAGCTGCGCAGTCCCGTGCAGAGCAAGTGATTCAGACAAGACTGTTTATAAACTCTGCTGCGAAGATGGTCCAGTCTTTGATAGTAGAGAAGTAATATTTAGTTCGTAGCTGGTGGTTTGTAGTTTTTTGATGAGTTGTCATTGCGAGGCCTGCTTTGCAGGCCTCGCAATGACGATTATGGCTTATGGAAGAAAAGATTGACATATCGGTTGAATTTGCGGGGATTAAGTTAGCGAATCCGGTTTTTACCGCGTCGGGGACGTGCGGATATGCGGATGAGCTTGGAGACTTTATGGATGTAAAGTCTCTTGGCGGACTTATTACAAAAAGCATAACGCTTGCGCCCAGAAAAGGACACCCCACGCCGAGAATTGTTGAGACCGATGCAGGGATGCTTAATGCCATTGGACTTGCCAACATTGGGCTGGATAAGTTCATCGAAGAAAAGCTGCCTATCATTGCCCAGATGTCCGTCCCTGTCTTTGTCAATGTGGCCGGCGAGACTGTTGAAGAATACGTGGCTGTGGCAGAGCGTCTGGCAACTGAAAAAGCAATAGCCGGCCTTGAGCTAAATATAAGCTGTCCGAATGTCGCTAAAGGCGGGATATATTTTGGAACGGACCCGGCGCTTGTAACGGAAATTACTTCAGCGGTGAAGAAGGCCGCCGGAGAGAAGGTCTTAATGGTCAAGCTCCCTCCAGCCGTTACGGATATAAGCGTAATCGCCCGCGCTGCCGTTGATGCCGGAGCTAATGCGATTAGTTTGATAAATACCTTTACGGCAATGGTTATCGACATCGAATCTCGCAAGCCGATTTTGGCCAATAAGACAGGCGGATTGTCCGGGCCGGCGATAAGACCCATCGCGGTTTATCTTATCAACAAAGTTTATAGAGAGGTTACAAAAGAGCGAGGAATACCGATTCTTGGTATGGGCGGAATCAGGACAGCATCAGATGCCATTGAATTTATTATCGCCGGTGCATCGGCGGTAGCTGTTGGGACGGCTAATTTCATCGAGCCGGGATGTGCGGCAAAGATTATCGAGGGCATACGGCAATACTGTGCTCGTTACAATGTAGTCGGCATTAAAGAGCTTGTTGGTTCAATTACGGAGCAGCAATTATGACCTTTAATCTCCGGCGGGCCCGGTGCGCGGCGGCGAAAGTGATTTTCATTGCGACTTTGCTACTGTCAGTAGTGCTTTTGCCCGCGAAGGCGGCCCAGCAGCTTGTGCTGGACGAGAAACCAGCCGTTGCCGGAGAATGGGATTATAGACCTGCCGATGGTGCTCTGTCGCAGGTCAGTCCGCCCAGTTTCGTCTGGCGGCCTCAAAAGGACCTTCAATGGGAGCTCCAGTGCGCCAAAGATAAATCTTTCAAGGATATTGAGTATCACGCCGCGAATGTTCAGTTCAATGTTCACTGTCCGCCGCAAATATTTAAGCCGGGGATTTATGTCTGGCGGTATCGCGGCAAGAATAAGGACGGGCGTTACACCAACTGGAGCCAGGTTCGGACATTCACAGTCGCAGCCGATGCCGTAGCTATGCCGCTACCGTCAAGAGAGGAATTACTTTCACGGATACCAAAGATACATCCGCGGCTTTTCGTCCGCCCTGAGAACCTGCCGCGGTTGCGTAAACTGGCGCAGAAAGAATTAAAAAATGAGTATGAGAAACTATTGAAAGAATGTGAGGTAATTCTGGCTAATCCACCTCCCACTAAGGAGCCGCCGAAGTATCCGCCGGGGATGCAACAGCTCAGTGAGGAATGGCGCGAAATGTGGTGGGGTAACCGCTTATATACAATCAAGGCGTTAGATAGCGCGGCAACATTAGCATTCACGCGACTGCTTGGCGGGCAGGAAAAATATGGTCAGGAGGCCAAACGGATACTTTTGGACTGTGCCAGGTGGGACCCTCTCGGCAGCACTGGCTATCGCTATAACGATGAAGCCGGTATGCCTTATGCCTATTATTTCTCACGCACCTACACGTTTGTCAATGATATGCTGACAGAAGAGGAGAAGAAAATCTGCCGGGATGTGATGAAGGTGCGAGGCGATGAAATGTATCGGCACCTTTGCCCGCGTCATTTATGGCAACCGTATTCGAGCCACTCCAATCGCGCCTGGCATAAGCTGGGCGAAGCTGGCATTGCGTTTTTGGGTGAAGTCGAAGGGGCCGATGACTGGGTCTGGTTTGCAGCGAATGTTTTTTTCAATGTGTATCCGGTCTGGAGCGACGAAGACGGCGGCTGGCACGAAGGCTCCAGCTACTGGAGCAGCTATATCGGCCGATTTGCCTTTTGGGCGGATGTGATGCGGGAGGCAATGAGTATCAACGCTTATGACAAGCCATACTTTGCCAGGGTCGGTTACTATCCGATGTATTTGATGCCACCCGGGAAGACCGATGGGGGCTTTGGCGACGGGGCAGCACAACGAGCCGCCTCGGCGAACATGCAACTAATGAGCGAATTGGCGGCACAGGCCGGCAACGGACATTGGCAGTGGTATGTCGAACAGATGGGAGGCCCAAAGCCGGCAACAGGCTACATCGGCTTTATTCGCGGCACTTTGCCGAAGGTGCAACCCAAGCCGCCCGATGACCTGCCTATATCACACCTGTTTAGAGGCACCGGACAGGCATACCTTAATACAACACTCAAGGACGCGAAAGAGGACGTGCAAGTTATCTTTAAGTCCAGTCCTTTCGGGACTCAATCTCATGGCAATGAGGCAAACAATTCGTTTGTGCTCTGGGCCTATGGCCAGCGGCTGCTTGTCCGAAGCGGTTATTATGACCTTTATGGAAGTGAGCACCACCGTAACTGGGTCTGGAGCACACGCTCTGTGAACAACATTACGGTCAACGGCCAGGGTCAGCGGAAACGTACTGCGGAGGCAACGGGAAAAATAATCGACTTCAAGACCACACCAACTATGGACATCGTTGTCGGCGAAGCAGGAGGGGCTTATGAGCCGCCTCTGGAGCGTTTCACCCGCGCTATTATTTTTGTCAAGCCGGAATTGGTAGTTATTTATGACCGGCTGGAAGCCAAGGAGCCATCTACGTTTGAATACTGGCTGCACGCCGTCAATGAGATTAACGTAAAAGACCAATACAACATTCGCGTTCAAAATGACAACGTAGTTTGCGATATAGATTTTTTGATGCCTTCGGGTCTGAATTTCACGCAGACCGACCAATATGACCCCAATCCGCGTCCGCGTGTCAAACTGCGGGAATGGCATCTGACAGCGACCACTCCGCAGAAGAAAAATCAGATGGAGTTTGTGACACTTTTCAGACCGCACCGGATTCAAGACCAGGTCTCGGCTGAGGCCAAGCTGGAACCGATTGCCGGAGGTTATGTGCTGAAGGTCAAACTCGGCAATGGTGATTTCACAGCGCTTCTGCCCACAGACGAAATGAGCGTTCTCAAGGGGTATGAGCTTGAAAGCAGGGGGGTGATTAAGTGTTGCCTGAAACGCTCGGGTTTGCCTTCTGAAGTTCTCAGTCTTGACCGGTGATTCGTGTGACCAAGGCCGCTCTTGACGCCTGTGCGGGTTTAGGATATGTTTCTTGTGGTGATAAGAACATAAGCTGATGCCAGAAAAGGAGCAGAGCAGTATGTCAAAGGATATGGCTAAATTATACGCACAGCGGCTCAAACGCTACGTAACGGCAATGCGAAACGAGAAGCCGGATATGATTCCGATTCGACCGTTCGTTGCGGAATTTACCGCAAAATACGCCGGCTATACCTGCCAGGAGGTAACGCACGATTACGAAAAGGCCTTTACCGCAGCACGCAAGTGCGCCGCCGATTTCGACTGGGACGCAATAGTTCCCAATATGGTTTATGTGTGGACCGGCCTGACGCAGGCCATCGGGCTTAAGTATTATGCGGTTCCTGGCATCGACATCTCGCCGGACGTCGGCTTTCAGTATATCGAGCCGCCAGAGGACCAGGCGTTTATGAAGCCGGATGAATATGACCAGCTTATCGAAGACCCCACCGGCTTTTTGTTCAACGTCTGGCTTCCACGCGTATCATCTGACGTCAGCGCTATGGGCCAGCCGACATCGTATCGCAACAACCTGTCCTTCCTGAAGGGCGGAATGGCGATGCTGTCATACTTCAATGCCTTTGTGAAACAGATTGAGCTGTTGCGAGACAAATCCGGAACGGTGTCGGCTATTGCGGGTATTCTAAAGGCGCCGTTTGACATTCTGGCTGATAAGCTGCGCGGTTATCTGGGTCTGATTACGGATTTGTTCGAACGGCCGAAAAAGGTTTTGGCTGCCTGTGAAGCGCTGATGCCGCATTTATACCACGTGGCCCTTTCGGGGGCCGACCCCAATAAGAATGTCCCTATCGGGTTCTGGATGCATCGTGGCTGCGTTCCGTTTGTGTCAAAGGAGCACTTCGACAAGCTTTACTGGCCGACACTGAAACCGATTATCGAACATTTGTGGGCAAACGGGCATCAGGTCCTCTTCTATGCGGAGGGCAGCTGGAACACACATCTAAGTTCCTTTGTCGAACTACCCGAGGGAAGCATCGTTTACCACGTGGACCAGGCCGATATCTTTGAAGTTCATCGAGTCCTCGGGCATAAGTTCTGCATCAGCGGCGGCATCCCGAATTTTTTGCTGAGCTTCGGAACGCCGCAGGAAGTGCGGGATTATTGTAAGAAAGTAATAGATGGTGTTGCCCGCGAAGGCGGCTACATTATGGATGCCAGCGCAATTGTCCAGGATGACGCAAAGGTTGAGAACATAAGAGCAATGACCGAGTTCACACGCGAGTATGGAGTTTATTAAAAAACAATTGATTATCGACTATTGATTTTTTTTGGAGTTTTTTCGGTGGAGAAACAAGAAAAACAAGAACGAAGGCCGGGCGTTTGTATCCCCTGGGAAGAGAAGGTCAAAGAATTACCTAAGATTTCCGGAGACGAAAAGCTTGTCCGCAAGGTCTGGGAAGACATCGACGCACTGGGCTACGTTTATATCTGGCAATGCTTGCTTTCGTTTTGATATAGAGCAGGGATAGTTTTTTATTTGCACACGGAGCGGGTATTATGATTGTGCGCAGGGACATTACACGCCGTGATTTTTTGAAAGGCGCCGCGACTGTTGCCTCGACAGCAGTAACCTTTCCTAATGTTGTTGCATCGTCGGCGCTTGGTAAGAACGGAAATGTCGCAGCGAGCAATCGCATCACGCTGGGCTTCATCGGCGTTGGCGACCACGGCAGGGCAGTCAACGTGACTAACTTTCTCGGCAATGCGGACGCACAGGCGGTTGCTGTCTGCGACGTTGACGGCAATAACCTCAACATTGCCAGGGATATGGTCAACCGTAAATACGGCAACAACGACTGCGCTACATACAAGGATTTTCGCGAAGTGCTGGCCAGAGACGACATTGATGCGGTAATGATTTCGACGCCGGACCACTGGCACGTCCCGATTGCGATAGCCGCCGCCAAGGCGGGAAAAGACGTGGAATGTGAGAAGCCGACATTGACGGTTCGGCAAGGCCGTGTCCTGGTTGAGACTATGAAACGCTATGGACGTGTCTTTCAATGGTCAACGGAAGACCGTGCCGTTTATGAATATCACAGGATGTGTGAGCTTGTTCGCAATGGACGGATAGGCAGGGTGCATACAATACGCGTAGAGCTGCCGAGCGGCCCAAATACGCCTGGCGACCCTACGCCTATGCCGGTGCCGAAAGAGCTGGATTACGATATGTGGCTGGGGCCGGCGCCCTGGGCTCCTTACAACAAGGACAGATGTCACTGGAACTTCCGCTGGATTCTGGACTATTCGGGCGGACAGTTGACCGACTGGGGGGCACACCTGCTGGACGGCGCACAGTGGGGAAACGATACGGAACATACAGGGCCCGTTGAGGTCGAGGGCAAAGGCGTTTTCTGTAAGGACGGGCTTTATGATACTGCGAAGGAATACAGGATAGAATACAAATACGCCAAGGGTGTGCAACTGATTGTTACCTCCGGAACGCCGAGCTTACGATTCGAAGGAACCCAGGGCTGGATAGGAAACCGCGGCTGGCGGGCGCCGTTGCAGGCGGAGCCAAAATCGGTGCTCGATTCGGTCATCGGCCCCAATGAAACCCGCCTCTTCACCTGTCCTGCCGGCGAGCAGCGTAACTTTCTTGACTGCGTCAAGTCGCGCAAGGAATGTTACTTTCCGCCTGAAATAGGGCAGCGGTGCTTTACAATCGCGCATATCGGAAATATCTCGATGCTGCTTGGCAGGAAGCTGCGATGGGACCCGGACAAGGAGCAATTTATCAGCGATGATGAAGCAAACAGAATGTTGTCGCGCTCGATGCGAAGTCCGTGGCAGCTTTAGAATTGATTATTTTCGATTGGTTATTTTTAAGGAGATACTATGAGAGTTCAAAGCAATATCCCACGCATAGTCTCACTGGTTTGTTTAGTCATACTACTTTTTGTGCTGAGTGCCGGTGCGGCAGTTGGAGGGGAAAGAGGCAGAATTAACTTGGTAAGTGAGGATTTTTCCCCCTGGCTAAGTAACACCGGCGAATGGCAGATTGTCGGCGATGTCTTCAAAAATCCCGATAATGAAAAATTGTTAAGCAGCAAGGCGGGCAAGGGCGTTATCGTAAATGGACCTACCGGCAGAACATCACATCTTTTTAGCAAAGCAGAATTTGGCGATTGTATAGCCCATATCGAATTTATGGTCCCGAAAGAGTCCAACTCAGGCGTTTATTTTATGAGCCGTTATGAGATTCAGGTGTTGGATAGCTGGCAAAAAGAATCGGATTACGCGGGTAACGAATGTGGTGGAATCTATCAGCGCTGGGACGACAATAGAACCCCGCAAGGTTACGAAGGTCATTCTCCGCGAGTCAATGCCTCGCGCGCACCTGGAGAATGGCAGAGCTTCGATGTGGTTTTCCGTGCGCCGCGGTTTGATAAGGAGGGTCAAAAGATTTCCAACGCCAGGTTCGAAAAGGTTGTCCACAACGGGGCGATAGTTCACGAGGACGTTGAGCTGACCGGGCCTACACGGGCCAGTGCTTATAACGATGAAAAGCCGACCGGGCCATTGATGCTCCAGGGTGACCACGGACCGGTGGCTTACCGCAATATCTGGCTCGCACCGGCTGGGCCGAATCCCTTCTTTGCTATGGACACCTGCACTAAGGACGATAAGCACCGCACCGCGAAAGAGCAGGTCCAGATGCTTAAAGAGCTGGGGTATGACGGCATCGGGCCGACCGGAGATGCAGGACTTGCCGAGATGGTGCAAGAGCTGGACAAAAATAATCTGAGGTGCTTTGCAGTATATATGGGTGTCAATATCGACCCCGACCAGCAAAAGTATGACCCGAAACTAAAAGAGGCGATGGAGATACTCAAAGGCCGCAATACGATATTGTGGCTTTTTATTTTAAGCAGCAAGCTCAAGCCCTCTTCGCCGGAAGGTGATGAGCGTGCGGTAGAGATTATCCGCGAGATTGCAGATATGGCTGCCCAGTATAAACTGCGCGTGGCGCTCTATCCTCACCAGGCGTTCTGGGTAGAACGAGTGGAAGATGCGCTGCGGGTGGTAAAAAAAGTTGACCGCAAAAACGTCGGAGTAACCTTCAACCTATGTCACTGGCTGAGGGTTGATGATGAAAAGAATATGCAGTCGTTGATAAAGACAGCAATGCCTTATTTGTTCGTGGTCTCTATCAATGGCGCCGATAGCGGCGGCAAGGACTGGAAGCAGCTAATCCAGACGCTCGACCGCGGCAGCTTTGATATACAGAAGTTCCTGAAGACGCTGAAAGATTTGGGCTATACCGGCCCGATTGGCCTGCAGGGCTACGGTATAGGCGGCGATGTGTATGATAATCTGAAGCGCTCAATGAGCGCCTGGCAGCGGCTTACATCTGCCAATAATTGAAAATATTTCTGCTTTTGGCGGACTAAAAAATGGATACACTCAAATTGCTACGCGACTATTTCCCGACTGCGATTTTTACAGGCAAGTGTCTCGTTTTTATCAGCGAGGACTGGCGCGCCGAGCTTACTGAGCATAAAGATAGTGACTTTAGCAAGTCGCAGCCGCAGCCACCAATAATACGCCTTAGAATTTTCAAAAAGATGCTCGACGGCGGCTTTGTCCCAAGCCACTATGAGGACTTCCAGCTTGCATCGCCCAGTGAGCTTGCCGACCAGATTGAAAAATACCTGCAGTCGGCAATCGGCACTAATCTCAAAGAAAATGTTGAATGACTGCGGGTCTGGCGTGCTTTATGTTCCTGGCCACAATCCCTTATCGCATCAGTCTATGGCTAACCTGGTGATTCAGGAAATTGGCGATGGAGTGGTCTTCGCTGCCAAAATCATTACAGGCAGCAGGGAAACCACTGTGTGCGGACTCTACGGCGGTATGCTGAAGGTTAAGGTTGCAGCCGCACCGGAAAAGGGGAAAGCAAACCAGTGCCTTCTTGAGTTTTTAGCCAAGCAGCTCGGTGTGAAAAAGAATACTGTTCGCATCATATCGGGGGAAAAAGCCCGTGTTAAGCGTTTGCAGGTTACAGGCATTTCGCCTGAAATGCTGCTAACAAGATTGAACTTGATGAACAAATAAAAGACGGCGGTGCGTAACCTGTTGGAAGATTTAGAGAAACAAAGCATAGCAGGTGGTGGGGTAAAGATTTCTGACGGGGTGGACGAGACTTCGCTAAGATATATGCTGAAGCTGGCGGCCCCAATGGTGATAAACACCGTCTCTTTCACGGTTATGCAATTTGTCGATAGAGTTATGGTTTCGCGTTTGGGGACCGATGCCCTCGCGGCAATACTGCCTGCCGGCGTAGTTAGCTTTCTGCCTACAAGCTTTGCCGCAGGGGCGATGACAAGTCTTAATACGTTCGTAAGCCAGTCATTGGGCAGGGGCAATCGTGAAGACTGCTCTAACTATTTCTGGCAAATGATATACGTGGGACTGGCATATTTTGTCGTCATACTGGCAATTATGTGGCCCACAGCTTCCTGGATATTCAAGGCGATGGGCCAGCCCAACGACATCATCGGTATGGAGGTAATATACTTTCGAATTATGTTATACGCCCACATAGTGGCTATTATCAATTACGCCAGCACCCAGTTTTTCGTCGGCGTGCACCGTCCTGCCATCACGCTGTGGGCATCCCTCTGCGGACAGGCGGTTAATATCGGGGCAAATTACCTCTTGATTTTCGGAAAACTCGGCTTTCCGCGGATGGAGATTGCAGGCGCCGGCTGGGGGACGTTTATCGGGATAGCCGTGGCCGCTGCAATAAATATGGCGGCCTTCTTAAGCAGTCAAATGAACAAAATTTTTAAGTCTCGTAGAATTGTGAAGGTTAATATTAGCAAGGTGCGCGACCTGTTGAAGGTGGGGCTTCCTGCGGGATTCGGCCTGACTGCAAACGTGGCGCTTTGGGGGATAGTCCTGCTGGCGCTGGTCGGGCAATTCGGCAAAGAGGCATTGGCCGCCACGAGCGCTGCGCTTTCTTATACGGGCATTGCGGTGATGCCGGTCGTGGGGATAGCGATG
>CAZKOQ010000083.1:0-10938 GCA_964554425.1 uncultured Pirellulales bacterium
TTATTAAGCACATAATAAGAGCCGGCCATAGTGCCGAAGTGTATGTAATCCCCAATAATGGCCGGCGATGATACATTATTACAGTTTGCTTCTCCGCCAGGTGTTTTGAACTTCCATATTTGGCGTAAGGTTTTGGCATCTACGCAAAATGCTGCTCCCGAGCCGTCAACGACATACACATACCCTTCTGATACTACCGGCGATGTAAGGACAGCGTCGGTTAAGGGAACCGCACCAATCAGTCCAAGTGGTGTAGTTACGTCTCTATTGGGCACATTCCCAGAATGTCTGCAATCGTATTTGAATTGCAGCCAGCTCTCATCCGAATACGCACAAACGGTCCCGATAAGCAAGTAAGCTGCCAAAATGTTGAATTTTGTATGGCGTGACTGCATAAACTTTTTCTCTCCAATCAACAAATTACTTTTGTAAATCGCTGAGCTAACACTATTCGACAGAACGGTGTTGCTACTGCTCTGTTGCAGTTTGTTTAATGGATTGTCATGCTGAACGAAGTGAAGCAACTGGCCATCGAACGAGAGATTCTTCGCTGCGCTCAGAATGACAGCATTCATCATTTAAGATGCGACAGAGCACTACGCTTATCTTATTATAATGCTCCCAGTTATGAAACACAAGATACTATGCTGCCGCCAACAAACCTCGCTTCCCCATAGCTACGCGGCGGCGAGCGCTTCAGGCACAGACATCTTCCAAATAAAATCAAGCTACGATTTTATCGCGGTTGTGTGCTGCAACGGCCTGAGGTATAATAAAACCTTAAGATGAGAACTGCGATAATTATTCTTGGTATCATCATCTGTGAGGCGAGTGCAGGTGTGCGACAGGATGCCATTGTGATTGAGAACGCGTATGTGCGATACACCATCTCGCCTGATGCGAGAAATCTCGGTTTTATCGACCGCAAGACGGGAACCGACTATCTGAAGCGCGACACGCCATCCTTCTGCGCATTAGTGCGGCGCGATGGCAAGGAATGTCACGCTACTTTCGTCTCGTTTGCGGGCGGACGCCTCGTCGTTCGGTTCGAAGAGGCGAGTGCCGAAGCGGTCCTTAGTGTGGAGCCGCGAAACTCTTATATTCGCATCACGGTAGAGTCGGTAACAGGCGGGGAGATTGAGTCCCTTGTGTTTCTGAATATCCCCCTGACTCTGAAAGGCCGGCCGGAGGAGCCGTTCGGGGCGTGTGCATTTTCTCTCAACCTTAGCACTCGTGTTGACCAGCTCCCTGCGCTCCAGACGGAGCTGCGGGCGTCGTGTTACAGAAAGTTTGGCATCGCCGGTGCAAAGGCCGCAATCATCGGGATGCCAATGAAGAAAATTATCCCTGCTCTAAAGGAGGTGCTTACCGAGGCAGATGAGATGCCGCACTGCACGGTTGCCGGGCCGTGGGCACGTGATGTCCCCTTTAACCATGGCTCATACTTATTCAATTTCGGCACGCTCACCGAATCGACGGTGGATGAGTGGATTGGTATGGCAAGGAATATCGGGGTTACCCAGATAGATAATCATGGCGGCAGCGCAGCATTCTTTCGATTCGGCGATTTCTCCTTGAACCGTGAAAAGTGGCCCGAAGGATGGGAGACCTACAGGCGGATTGTCAAGCGCCTCCACGAGGCAGGAATCGGTTCTATTTTCCATACATACGCATTCTTTATTGACAAGCAGTCAAGATATGTAACGCCTGTGCCGGATAATCGGCTTGATGCCTTTCGGACATTTACACTCAGTGAGGCGATTGGTCCTGACACCGCCGAAATCCATGTGAACGAGTCCACTGCGGGCATAAGCACTGTTACCGGATTTTTTGAGCATAACAGCGTGGTGCTGCATATTAACGACGAACTTTTGACCTTCGGCGGGGTGAGCAATGAGCCGCCGTGGCGTTTTACCGGTGTGAAGCGGGGTGCGTTTGGCACAAAACCAGTCGCCCATGAGAAGGGTGCAAAAACCCGCCACCTCAAGGAATGCTTCGGGCTTTTTGTGCCGGACCCCGATTCTTCGTTATTTGAGGAGATTGCAAAGAATCACGCCGAAATAGTGAACGCTTGCGATTTTGACGGCATATATCTTGATGCCATTGATGGCAGTTCTATTCTCAGGGGCCCGGATGAATGCTGGTATTGGGCAGACAAATTTGTATTTGAAATACAGAAGCATCTGAAAAAGCCGGTGGGAATGGAGATGAGCGCTATGTGGCACCATTTCTGGCAGTTCCGCACCCGCTGGCAGGCGTGGGATTATCCGCAGCGGGGACACAAGCGCTTCATTGACATCCACGCCGACTCGGTGAATGGGGGGCTGCTTTTGCCTCTTCATTTTGGCTGGTGGAATTTTCAGCAGTTCAATCCGCCTCAGATCGAGCCGACTTATCCCGATGTTATTGAATATCTGGGCGCAAAGCTTATCGGTTGGGACGCCGGCATTTCTCTTACTGGGGCTATCGACCAGAAGAACCTTGATGCTGTTCCACTGTTTCGCCGGGCGGTTGATGTTCTCCGCACCTGTGAGGAGCTTCGTCGTGCGGGGTCGTTCGATGAGGTAACAAAGGCGAAGCTGCGCGAGCCGGGAAAAGAATTCACTCTCTTGCGTGACGGCGCCGGAAAGTGGCGATTCCATCCCGCTCGTTACGACCCGCATATCACCGCCTGTTCAGAGCCGTGGAGTCTATTATGGAAAACAACAAACTCCTTCCAAGACCAGCCGGTGAAACTACGCATCGAGGCACTTATGTCCACGGCGTCATACGGCGACCCGGAAAACGTTATCCTGACCGACCTTTCGGAACCCAATTCGTTTGCTGGAACACCTTGCGCTGCTGAAGGAGTGACTATGAGACTTACTCCTGCATCTACATCCAGTGGGCAGGAACCGGCGGGCGTGCTTACTGCGACAAATTCGGGCAAAGTCCCCCGGAATGCGGCGTGGGCAAGACTTGACCGGAAGTTCAATCCCTGCCTGAACCTGAAAGAACATCAGGCGCTTGGCGTGCGGGTGGAGGGCGACGGCCTTGGGGAAATCATTGCCATACGGCTCGAAAGCCCCCGCGATATCTCTTTTGGTGCGGTTGCAGACCGCTATATCACTGTGGACTTCATCGGCAGACGTTTCTTTACACTCGTCGAGACCGAATCCGCCCGCTGGAGCGATTACGTCTGGAATGATAGCAAGTGGCTATACAATGTTTACCGCGAGACAATCGACTTCGGCGCTGTCGAATCAGTGAGCATCTGGTATAACAACCTCCCACAGGGTAAGGAAGTGAGGTGCCTCATTGGCGTAGTGAAAGCCATCCCGATGGTCCCCTGCGTGGTGAAGAATCCCACGATAGTGTTGAATGGGAAGACCATACTCTTTCCTGTGGAAATTCAATCGGGAGGTTACTTAGAATTCAACGATAGTAACAACTGCGTCCTCTACGGCCCCAAGGGCCAGACGCTTGCAAAAGTTGTCCCCGAAGGTGAGGCGCCACTGCTTCTGAAAGGTGAGAACAATGTGCAGTTCATGTGTGACCGGTCGGCTGGACCGTCTCCTCGAATGAAGGTCGTAGTCATCTCTTATGGTGACGGACTTTGAGTCAAAGAGAAGTTGACGAAGATTAGGAGAAAAAGAATGTGTTGGAGTTTATCCAAAGCAAGAATGTTGGGCCAATTTGGCATGTTTTTTCTCGGATTATCCTGCGTGTCTGCGATATATGCCTCTGCCGAAAAACCTGCACGGGCCACTGTGTCGGATTATCTCGATGTCCGCCGTTTCGGTGCTGTGGGAGATGGAAAAACAGATGACACGGCGGCATTTCAGAAGGCCTTGAATGCGGCATCTGAGGCCGGTGGCGGAGTCGTTTACGCTTCTCGTGGCAACTACTTCTTTGCCGGCCATCTGAATGTGCCGAACGCGGTTACGTTGGCCGGTGTCTGGCAATCTGTTCCGGCCCACAATGGCGTCCGTGACAGGGGACTTCCCAAACCAACGGATGATGGCACCACTTTCCTTGTAACAGATAATGCGGGTCGCGAGGATGGGCCGGCCTTCATCACCCTTAATACAAATAGCACCCTAAAGGGGATTGTCTTATACTACCCTCAACAAAACATAGATGACATACCCAAACCGTATCCGTGGGCAATAGCAATGCGGGGTAAGAACCCAGCCGTCCTTGCGGTAGAAATGCTCAATCCATATAACGGGATAGACGCTATGCATAACGAGCGTCATTTGATTCGCGACGTCCACGGTCAGCCGCTCCGGCGGGGGATTATGGTCGATGACATTTACGATATTGGGCGGATTGAAAATATTCACTTCAATCCCTGGTGGAGCACCAAACCCAAGCTGTTCCAGTGGCAGATGGAGAACGGTGAGGCATTTATCTTTGGCCGTTCCGACTGGCAATACGTCTATAATACCTTCTGTTTCGGATACAAGATTGGCTATAAGTTCATAAAAAGTGCAGCAGGGGTATGCAATGGTAACTTTCTCGGTATCGGAGCCGATGATTGTTGGACGGCTCTTGTCGTGGAACAATCTGCTCCTTTTGGGCTGTTAATTACAAATGGCGAGTTTGTATCTTTTCATGGGCCGGACCCCACGATGGTTGAAGTTATGCAGAGTAATACAGGAAGTGTCCGCTTTGTGAACTGTGCATTCTGGGGACCGTGTAATCAGATAGCAAAGATTGCCGGATTAGGAACGGTTGGTTTTAGTGATTGCACATTTGTCCAGTGGGGCGGCAAAGATGGGAACCGTCCGGCGCTCCAGGCCCAAAGCGGCAGCGTTCTGATTCGGGGATGTGAGTTTCGACAAGACCGGCCGCAAATTCAGCTTGGAAAGGATGTCAGCCGCGCTATAATCGCTGAAAACTTATTCACAGGAGCGGAACGTATCATAAATCAATCAAAAGGCAATGTGCAAGTTGGAATGAACGTCAGTAATTAACGATATATGGCAGATGAAATGCTGCATATCAATTTGTGCTGATAGGTAAGGAGGCGTTTATGCCCACGAGCAATCAAGGAGGAATGAATTTCAAAAATTTGCGTTGCTGCGCTTGTGAAATGGCCAAAGATGCCATAAGCCGCCGTAGTTTTTTGGGAGGGATTGGTGCTGTGGCGGCAGTAGCGGGGCTGGGTGTCGGCATATCATCGCAGACCAGTATGGCGGCGAAGGGTCAAACCATTCCTGGAAAACCTCTGCCTCTGGGTAAAAAGCTTCAGGTGCAACCGGCCTTGTCGTATCACTTAGAACAGCCGCAGGAAAAGACAAGTTGGCGCAGCTACGGCGGTCTATGCACATCGGAAGATGTTCAAAAAGAAATCAGCCGAATTGAGACGGAACTGAAGAAACTCGCTGCTGACGCTGAGTTTCCTGTTGAGTTTCTGCCGGTCGCTGAGGTATGCGATGAGGAGCAGGCCAAGAAAGTCGCCGCTGCTTCTGCCGATGCCATCCTGCTTTTCGCTGCCTCCGGCTCGACCAGCATCATTAACGCGGTGGCTGCATCGAAAGCTCCGTTCATTATGTTCATCCGTCACAAGTCAGGGCCATTCTATCTATGGTATGAGATTGCTCATTGGCGATTTCTGCGTCAGAATGAGGATGCCTTCCAGGTGGCTAATGTGGACGCGGGGGACATAGTCGTTGACGATTACAAGGAAATCCAGTGGCGCCTTCGCGCTCTTTATGGTTTGAAGAACGCTAAAGGGACGACGATGCTGGCCATCGGCGGACTCCATGCCTATAGTGCACCGGCGCAAGCAAAAGGCCCTGACCATGCCAGAGACGTTTGGGGCTACAACATCACATCAATCTCCGAGGAGGAATTCAGCCGCCGCCTCGCAGAGTCCCGCGCAGATGCCGATATAGTCAAAAATACGGAGCGCCGGGCCGAAGAGCTTTTGTCGCTGCCGAACGTAACGCTTCAGACAGAACGTAAGTTCGTGGTCAATTCGTTTCTGGCCCTGGCTGTCTGTGAGCAGCTAATGAAAGAAACGGGCGCGACCAACTTTGGATTTGCCAACTGTATGGGCCGTTCAGTAATCGAGATGTTAGACACTCCGCCTTGCCTGGTCTTAAGCTTGGCCAACGATGCTGGATATACTGCATATTGCCACACTGACCTGTCGCATACATTTCCGGGTGTGCTGATGCGGTGGATTGCGGGCAAGCCGACATTTGTATGCAACACGCATTTTCCTCATGATGATATTTTAACCGTTGCTCATTGTGCTGCCCCGCGGAAAATGAATGGCAGGGACTATGAGCCGGTTACAATTATGACTCACTACGAATCCGACTACGGAGCGGCATGCAAGGTTCAGTATCCTAAAGGACAGATTGTTACCGTTGTTATACCTAACCTCAGTTGCACCAGATGGCATAGCTTCCGCGGAAGCATTATTGAATCGCCCTCATATCCGGCTTGCCGCTCACAAATAGAAATTGCCATTGACGGTAACTGGCGGCGCCTGGTCGCCGAAATGGAAGGTTTCCACGCCCAAATTGTCTATGGTGACTATCTGAGGGAAATTGGCTATGCCCTGAAAAAGCTCGGCAAGGTCCAATGGCAATGCTATAGTGAAATTATATGACCGGCGTCGAACAGCCCTTCCTTTGCCGAACCCGATTGCCGCATCTTTCTGGACAATTTTCAACCTGACTGTCCTGTCTGAATAATTGACTTTCCTTTCGGCAGGTCAAAACAGACAGTTAAACCGCCATTATCGTTATACCAGGTGCTGCTTTCCAGTTGCAGCGTGCTCTTGACCTGCCGTAATTGAATAGGTCGGCTGTCAATGGTGAGCACAGGGGCATTTTGAAAATTACCTTTAAGCCGCACGGTAAATCGGGCCGCGGCAAATGGAGCGGTAAATGTTACCTGGGAATCTCGTCTTTCAATCCCTGTTAGTTCTTTGGCAGCCCAATAACGGGCAATCTCGCCAAGTTTCATCCAGAGCAGATTATCGTATCGTGTGTGAAGCCGACCGACTACCTCCTGGAAAATCTTAAAGCCCAGTTCCTCGCCATTAAAGTAGATACCAGGCCAATGGCAGACGAGTATTGCCGGCTCGCCTTTATCAATGACCTGAGGCAGCCGACCGCCTTTGAGGTCTTCGGTAATCAATCGGTCAGCCGAACCAGGCGATAAGCCGTCCCATCCGCCAAACCAATCGTCCGTGCAGCCGATGATAGAGACCACACACTTGGGGTCGGAACCTGTCAGTCCGGAGGCATATTGAACAAGCGGCGAAACGCTTCGCTCGTCCGTGTAAAGGTCGCGGAAATAGTGTGGAATTTCGGCATTAAACACATCCTTGCACGCCTGAAGCGTTGCCTGGGCAAGCTGAGGCATCACACGGTTTCCAAAACCTCCCGGAGTCGTTATGCCTTCGCAGCTCAAATTGACGTTCTTCAGGATTCTTAGGGCATAGCTCATATAGTCGGCCAATTCATCAACTGACTTGCCCACCGACCAATCCCAGTTCTCCATAAACCGTGCGCTTCGTTCGGGATACGGTCGTCCGGTTTTGGTGTCGATGACCCAGGTGTGGGTAATCATTTCAGGATGTATGTCCCAATCCGGCATCATAAACTCCCGCACCAGTTTTATGCTCTCCTCAAGCTCCTTCTTTGACCATCCCGGCATATCACGGTCCAGCCAGCCCACGCAGGCAGGATAGGGGACGATACTGAACTTACCCTTTATCTTGTGCTCCCGGCACCATTGGCCGAATTTGCGCACGAACGAATCCGGTATCTCACGCGGCAGTTTTTTCCAGTCCTGCTTATAATTGTTAGGGAATACTTCGTGGAACTGCGGGATGCAAAAGTGAGCCAGGTTCGCCAGACACGTCGAATCGTCAATGATTAAGCTCACCGGCACACGGTTTTGCGGATTAAGGACTGAGACATCATCGGCTTGCTCCGGTCGCTCCCCTTTTTCCTGGGCGCTACTTTTCGAGTTATGCAGGACAAATCCGATGGCTGCCGCCGCAGACACGGCTTCTTTCAAAAAATCGCGACGTGTTTTCTTTGATTTCGCAGGCATATTACCGTCTCCTTCTGTTGATTTCAAATACGATTTTGCCAATAGTATTCTTTCACAGTTTATTTGAGGGATTGTCATGCTGAACGAAGTGAAGCATCTGGCCATCGCACGGGAGATTCTTCGCTGTGCTCAGAATGACACCGTTAATTATTTAACCTGTTACAAAGCAATAGTATAGTAGCTTATCGAAAAGCCATTAAGAATCCGATGGCAAAGAGAACCATACCGACAAGATAGGAAAACCACATATTTGCGAATGTTGCCGATGGATTGGTTATTTCATATATGAAGCAGACTATAAGCATAAGTGCAGCAAATGCTTCTATGCTTATTCCCAATGCTTTTCTTTGATTTATTTCTTCCATATTGCTGCCTATAAAACTAACCAGAAGATCAACGTTAAAGCTATTCCCACGACCAATGATACAACGCTCCATAATCGCCAGTCCATTGCCAGGGTAGGTTTTTCTTGTTCACTTTTTTCTAAAGTTCCCCAGCAGAGACCTTTCAACTTTTCGTTTGAATATGGTTTCGTAAAATAACTGCCAAGAACCGTTATTAATGCGGTTATGATTCCTCCTGCCCAACTGGCCCATACAAACGACCACCAATAAGGTGTCACTTTGGGCCCGATGAATCTATCAAGGACAAAGGCCGACACCGAACCTGCCAGCAGCCCGATAAAGGCAGGCAAGGCCGTCGCTCTTCTATAAAATATTCCTATCGCCAGAGTAACAAAAAGCGGAAATTGTATGTATGAAAGCACAGACTGCCAGGCTTTATACGCTGAGCCAAAAACGGGGTAAACTGTGGTTGCAAATAGTGTGCCGCCAATCAAAAGCAAAAATACAAATGCCCTCCCAATCCAAAGATAGTGCACATCTGATTTATTCTTTACTAAAAATCTTTGGTATATATCTCTGGTCAAGACCGCTGACATAGAGGCCAATAGTGAGTCGCAGGATGACATTCCTGCCGCATAAAGTGCGGTGATTGCAGCGCCGACAGTGCCAACCGGCAGCAATTTGGTGATGACCGTAGGCATCGCGTTGTCAGGTTTCTCTGCAACTACCTGTGGGAATAGGACGGCTGCACAAAGACCGACAAGCCCCCATATAAACGTCATTGGATACTTCATTATGCTTCCGACCACCAGTGCCGTTCTGGCATCCGAATCACTCTTGCAGGCAAACGTTCTCTGCAGTGTGTTCTGGTCGGTGCACCAATATGGCAAACCAAGCGACAGGGTCCCCACGAACATAGCCCCCCACCACGTATCCGGCGTCGCTTCAGCCCTGCTCAAGACCACGTGAAACATCTTCGCTGGTAAAGCAGAATGCAGGCCGCTCCATCCGCCGACCTCGTGCAGCGAGAATATAATTAGACCGGCAGCGCAGACCGTCATTATTATGAATTGAAATACATCTGTAATCATCACACTGGTCAAACCACCTAAGAAACAATATGCCCCCGTTACACCCGCTGCCAGAAGAAGCGACAACCACTCGGGCCATCCGACAATCGCCGACAGCGGCAGCGCCATCGTATAAATAACTACGCCCAGAGTGAGTGTTCTGACAATTATGAACAATATCCCCCAAAGCGCCCTCATAGAGCAATCATATCTTTTCTCTATGAACTCCGGTATCGTATAGACGCCGCTTTTCCAAAAGTGGCTCACAAAAAACCACGCCGAGATAATGCACGGAATCGCACACGCAGGCAGCCAGTCGTAGTTCATCCACGCCAGCCCGCTTGCCGCAACCATTCCCGTAACGCCAATATAGGTCTCTGTCCCAATGTCTGTCGCCTGTAAAGAGCAGGCAGCTATCCACCAGGGCATCTTTTTCCCCGCAAGGAAGAAATCCTTTTGCGATTTTATGTTGCCGGTGAAGTAGGCGCCCAAGCCGAATACGATAACAAAGTATCCGATGATTATTGCGATGTCAGGCCACGGAAGCATATAGTTTCCTCAAATGTTAAGTTCTCACAGACTCTAACGATTAATCACGACTTTTGTTTCCTCACTTTTTATGTTCCACCCGGCTATGGTCAATAAAGGTTCTTCTATCCCTAAATCTTCGATGTTGAAGTTGACCTTCACGCGTCGTTTCTCTCCGGGAAGAAGTGAAAAGTAATTGTCTTCCCAGCAAATAGGAAGGACAAGGTCGCCTGAAACACTTTTCTTTATCTTGGGATTTACAGCAAATGCTAAAGTCGAGGATGGATTTTGCAGGTCAACAAAAACAGAACAAGTGTCGCCTTTCCTCTCCGCGCTGCAGGAAATATTCAAATCCACTTCGGCAAGCTTGTTCAGGTCGCTGAATTCAGCTCTATCGTCGGATTGCGTGGATAGCCAATAGAAATTGGAAGAAACTAAATTATCTAAACTGTCTTTCAATTCAAGTTTTATAAAATATGTTTGCTTCAGGTCTTTTGGCCGCTCAACGGTAAATATCTTGTTGCTGCTATCAGGCGGGACATTGACCGTTGAAGTTCTGGAATACCTTTTGGCCATATTCAAGTCATACAAGTCTGCGGTAACTTTCAATCCTTCGAAACCCTGGTAGTAATTATTGATAACGTAAATGGTAGCATTATCATAAGAATATTGAATATGCAATGGCTCGCACGCTTTTTTTGTCCCGTAGTATGCCCCTGTCGGAGCCAGATACCAGTCAACGACATTCCAGGACAGCGTTGTCGGCCAGGGAGCATTGAATTTCCAGGTGAGAAGGAAAGTGCACTCATATTTATTTCTGCCGACGACCTCATGCAGTGCTCGCATTGCCTCCATAGTCATTATCTGCGCCTTATATGAGAATTCATCAATATTCTTTGCCTGGCCGTAACGCCGATTCAATAGCTTTGTAA
>CAZKOQ010000084.1:0-10870 GCA_964554425.1 uncultured Pirellulales bacterium
CCGACCAGGCCGGCTATGAGTTGCGGGCGTTTCATATTCCCAAGACGGTCGATAACGACCTGCTTGTTACCGACCATTGTCCGGGCTACGGAAGCGCAGCGACGTTCGTGGCATTGGCTCTGATAGGAGACGACTTAGATAATCGTGCTCTGCCGGGCGTAAAAATCGATGTCATTATGGGCAGGAACGCCGGGTTTTTAACCGCTGCGTCTGCTCTTGGCAGAAGAAGAGATGATGATGGCCCGCATTTGATATATGTCCCCGAAAAAACCGTTTCGTTAGACAAATTCCTCGGTGATGTTGATAGAGTTGTGAATAATCTTGGCAGGTGCGTCGTTGCAGTTAGCGAAGGCATCCGAGATAGAGATGGCGCTATCTGGGCGGAGAAGCTTGCTAAGGGTATTGAAGCTGATGCTTACGGCAATATCCAGTTATCCGGCACCGGCGCACTGGCGGATTTCCTGGCAGGCCAGGTGAAAGACAAGCTAAAAATTAAGCGCGTCCGCGCCGATACATTCGGCTACCTGCAAAGAAGTTTTCCCGGTTTGCAGTCTGCTGTCGATGTCCGAGAGGCAAGGCAGTGCGGCAAAGAGGCGGTCAAGTTAGCAATGAAGGAAGATAGCGGGTCGGTAGCGATAAAGCGGCTTCGCAATAAACCCAAATACGCTATCGAGCTATTCCGCACCGAACTTTCTAATGTGGCCGAGAAAACCAAGCCGATGCCTGATGAATTTATCAACGCCGAAGGCAACGGCGTAACTGATGCTTTTATTGAGTATGCGTTGCCTTTGATAGGCAAGCTGCCTAAGACCGAGTATTTGAGCGGTTTTCCGAGGGTGTAGTATTCGTCCTGGGTTCCCTCGACTTCGCTCGGAACAGGTGTGCGTGGTGCGTAGTTCGTGAAGCGATGCTGGTGGTTATTTGTTCTTTGGTAAATTTTCAAGATTCGGTGATGGAATTTTCGTAAACTGTAGCCATTTTGCTTCGATAGCATCTTTGGATTTCATATCGCTGTGGACGTATAGGCCGTAGCGGAGGTGTAAGGGCTTATCGGGTGTGATTGTCCTCGGTGCATCGAAAGTTAAAGAAGCCCCCATCCAGCCATCGTTGCGGACGTGGAAATATGCGGGGAAGTTGGGATTATTCGGGTGGTCAAAGAGCGTGATGCCTTCTATTTGTTGATTGGTGATGGGGCCGGAATAATCAACCCATTTAGCTCGTTTCCAGAAGATTTCTTTTTCATTGACTCCGCCTTCGGAGTTGCGGATTGTCCCGCCGCCATCGTTGACGCCGATGGTTTTAGCCATTCGCACGCCAAGCAGACCAAAAGGTGTTTTTCCGAATATAATGGTTTTGTCAGCGGCTCTTAATTCCATATCAATTATCAAAAGCCACTCGGAATTTTCAAGCAGCGATACCATTACCTGGCGGGTTTCGGAGAGCAGGACTTTGCCATCGGCGGAGACCCATTCGTTCTCTGTAACAATCAACGAACTTTCGCCGGAGTCATCGAATTTGATTATGCGTTTGTGGCGGATTTTGCCTTTGCCGCTGTCGCTCCAGAAATCGATGCCGTTGACATCGGTGTGAGAAATCCAAACCGAATTGTGGTGGCTGTGCGATTGCGGGTCTCGCGGATGTCCCATTCGCGTCAGCGATTTGCCTGATGGGCCTATCACTGGGAACACAAAAGGCCGATTCAGGTCTGGAGCGAAGTGATATCTCGCGATTTCCACGCCATCTCGCTGAAACGAGGCCTGATAATACGGCATCGGGACAACCTGCAATCTTGGGACCGGCTTTTGGGCGGGCGATGTGTTTTGTCCGAATATATTAACATTTATTAGCAGAATTACGGAGATAATCGCCAGATACATTTTGGCAGATTTGGCTTGAACGATAATCATAATCAATCCTTTCTTTGCCGTGCGATTTGGGAATTGGGGGAAAGATTTTGTCTTAGTCAAATAGCGTCTCCGCAAACTTTTCTTGGGCGAATTCGGTGATGTTCTTTGATTTCTTGCCTGTCTCCAAGAACTTCACAATCAACTATCCTTATAGGTTTTTGCTCTATTGACGTCTTCCAAACTATCATGCGTTTTGTGCAGCGGCTTGATGAACTCGATTTTTTCGACCGGCGGGTATATCCTGCTAAAAGTTTCTTTTTTGTCGAATCCGGAGAAGGTGTAAAAGTAATTATATTGCAGAACCGTATCATTGCGAATTTTCGTGAAGTAGAGCAACGGCGTTTCGAAATTATAGAATTTGGAATCCAGTTGGTCTTTAGTATTGGTCTTTAATTGCGAAGGGTCAAAGGGGACCCAGCCGTATTCGGGCAGATATACTTCTACCAACGAGTGTTTCGGGCTCACGTTGAAATAAGCTCTATAGCCGGCAACGACTCTCGCCGGAATACCCCTGGCTCTGCAAATCGCTACGAACAAATCACAGTAGTCGATACACATCCCATTTTTGGCCCGGGCCGTCTTAGCTGCTCCGACTCCTTTTAGCTTGGAGATATCAATATCAAGGTAAGCGATTACGAAATTGTAAATATTATGCACTATATCAATCTCATTTGTGCCGCTTATGCCGTCTGCGAGCTGTTGTATCAAAACATCATTGCACTCTATCATTCTTTCGGGCTGCAAAAATGCAGCCCGATTCGGCTCGTTCTCGGGATGTTTTTGACCTTGTTTCATCGCCGTAGCCAAATCATATCTGAATACATTTGTCCTTACATGAATCTTTATATTCACTTCGTTCTTGCCTACGGAAACCACAAAATCCGCGTAGTCATTTCCGTTTTGGCTAAATACTCTATCCGGCTCAGGGTCAAATTTTATTTCGATTATTTCCTGCTTGCCGGGTATTGTCTTTGGCAGGTTGACTGTTAAGATGGTCTGGAGCGGCTTCACTTCTTTGAAGAACGTCTCATGCCCATTCAAGCGTGGCTTGAAATCGTAGCTTACTATGAACTCAATCTCGTTGCTATCTGCTGCGTCTTTGTGTTCATCTGTATTCCCGGCATAGACCAGCCCCGGCAGAGTCAGTAGTAATGCCGACATTAATATATTTGTCCATCTCATAATACTGCCCCAAACACAGTGGTTAATTACTCAAAATGGCCGATTTTATTTTAAGACACGGATTAACACTGATTTTTATGAGTATGGATTCCCGCCCATTCGGCCGAGCTCAGAGCAAGCTTTGCGCGGGAATGACAATTAATATTAACTATATGACTAAATAACAGTTATGAAACATTATTGTCCAATAGTGGTCAGTTTGAGTTAATTGAATAACGCCTCAACGAATTTGTCTGGGTCGAATTCGGCTATGTCTTCGGTTTTTTCGCCCAGCCCGACAAATTTTACGGGGATATTTAGCTGGTCTTTTATCGCGATGACAATTCCGCCGCGTGCGGTTCCATCGAGCTTGGCTAAGAATATCCCTGTAACGTTGATTGCTTCGGTGAATATCTTTGCCTGGGCGATTGCGTTCTGGCCGGTAGTGGCATCGAGCACCAGCAAAACTTCGTGCGGGGCGCCGGGAATCTTTCGGGCGGCAACATCGCGAATTTTTGTCAACTGCTGCATCAGGTCTTTTTTTGTATGCAGACGACCGGCGGTATCGAGAATCAGAATGTCAACATTTCTTGCGAGTGCGGCCTCGCAGGCGTCGAAGGCGACTGCGGCGGGGTCGCCGCCGGACTGGTGCTTGATAACCTGGACGCCGATGCGTTCGGCCCATATACTCAATTGTTCCACGGCGGCGGCGCGGAACGTGTCACAGGCAGCAAGGATAACCTTCTTGCCGTTTTGGGTGAATATGTAGCCGAGTTTTGCGATGCTTGTTGTTTTGCCGGTGCCGTTGACGCCGGCGACCAGGATAACTGTCGGGCCACTCTGTGCGATATGTAACTGTCTATCGAGGGCAGGCCAGTAGTTTTTTATGTGCTCTTTGAGGAAAGGGACAATTTGGTCTGTTGTTGTGATTTGCTTTTTGCGGTAGGCCTCGCGCAATTCCGTTGTCAGTTTTTCGGTTGTTTCCACGCCGATGTCATCACTGATAAGTGTTTCTTCGAGCTTGTCAAGCAGGGCCTCATCGATATTGCGGCCCAGGGCCAGCACCGCTGAGAGCGAGGCGGCGATTTTATCGCGGGTTTTGCCCAGCCGGTCTTTTATATATTCTGCGGTCTTAGCAAAAATTCCCATAATGGTTCTCTTGCTGATGCTCTGTTACAAACGAGATGATGGATGTCATTCTGAGTCTGCCATTTCTTTTGGCGGGCGAAGAATCTGGCGTTCGAAAGCCAGATGCTTCACCTTCGGTTCAGCATGACAAGTCCTCAAATCACCTGTCGCGGACAACTTTTAGGGTCTTCAATACAGTGATGGTATCGGGATTTAAGAAAAATTTCAAGCCCGGTGAAGATTTAATTTTGTGTTGTCCGGGTATTTCTTTTCGGCAAAGATAGATTTTCCTTTGACAGGTCGAGCAGGTTTAGGTAAATTTCAGGATACCTCTTTTGCCTCGCGCTGGAGGAGTTTTGTCTCTGGCTTGCGTGGCGTGGGAAGGAGAGTTTTTCAGCCGCATAAGGCGTTTTGTTTTTGCCTTATGGAGTTCTGGGGTGTCATCCCGACAAGTCGGGATGGATTGCCTTTGACAAGGATGTTGATATGGGCAATTATTATCTGTGTAGAAAGTGGATGGTTTGGCATTTCTGAAGGAGTTTTCCTTGCCTGTTCGCGAAGTTGAGGACATTTTTACAGATATACTTGAGCGTGCGAAGGCACTTGACCCGGCAAACACTCGCAGGTGGTTTGACCGGCTGGTGGTTTTGCATTTAGATGGCGGTGCGCTGGGGGTTGGCTGTCCTGATGAGGCGACAGTCCAGTTCCTGCGTAATAATTGCAGCAGCACTTTTATGCGTGCTGCGCAGCAGATAACCGGGCACCTTGTAACGATGGAGTTCAAAGTTGTTCGGACAAAGACAGGTGAGAAGGGTGAGGCTCATACTCGCCCATCGCTTGGGCTTCATCCTGATTATACCTTTGAGAATTTTGTAGTTGGCCCAAGCAATCGGCTTGCTCACGCCAGTTGTGTTGCGGTAAGTAACTCGCCGGGCAAAACCTATAATCCGCTTTTCATTTATGGAAACTCCGGCTTGGGTAAGACCCATCTTTTGCAGGCGGTGTGCTTTGAAGCCCAGCGGAGATTCGACGGAGCCATAATTCAATTTTTGAGCTGCGAAGAGTTTGTCAATAGATTCATCAGGGCAATCGAGGAGGGAAATTCGTCTGGTTTTCAGAGCCAATTCCGCACCGTTGATATGCTGGTAATCGACGATATACAGTTTCTGCGAGAGCGCGAGCAAAGCCAGGAGGAATTTTTCCATACATTTAACGCTCTTTATAACAACGGCAAGCAAATTATTCTCAGCGCCGACAGCCCGCCGGTCAAAATTCCTTCGCTTGAGGAACGGCTGATTAGCAGGTTTAATTGGGGTCTTGTCGCCAGCATTGACCCGCCGAGCTACGAGACAAGGGTTGCAATCGTTCAGAAAAAGGCGCACCTTCGAGGGCTGAGCATTTCAGATGAGATAGCCCAGTATGTCGCACGCAGGGTTCAGGCAAATATCAGGGAGCTGGAGGGTGCTTTGACGGCTATTTACGCTGTGGCGACAACCAACGGGGAAAAGATCACTCTGGAGCTTGCCCAGACCGCTCTGGAAGGGCAAAGCAGGTCGGATGCCAGACACATAAGTATCACAGATATTATCGAGGTGGTAACAAAGCACTTTGATGTTAGAGCCGCTGATTTGCAGAGTAAGAAGCGCAGCCAGAGCATTGCCGAGCCGAGACAGATTTGTATGTATCTTGCCAGGAGCTTAACAAAACATAGTCTTGAGGAAATCGGCGGGCATTTAGGCGGCCGCGACCATACAACCGTTATGCACGCCTGTGGCAAAATAGCCGGAGCAAAAGACGCCGACCCAAAAATGAATGCACTTCTCGAGGAGCTGGCAAAGCAGATAACACAGGCACAGGCCTGAAGGACGAAGTAAGAAGTAAGAAGAGCGAAGGACGAAATATGAAAAGGGATTTGTGTGAGAGGACGTTTCAATTTGGTGTGCGGATTGTAAAACTATACCAGGAATTAGATAAAAAACCGGGTGCAGGCCGGAGCATCGGCACTCAATTGCTTCGGTCGGGCACTTCTATCGGAGCGAATGTGGAAGAAGCACAAGGAGGGCAGAGCCGCGCGGATTTTATATCAAAATACTCGATTGCCCGCAAAGAGGCCAGAGAAACCCACTACTGGCTCCGGCTTCTTGTCGCTACTGTCATATTGCCTTTGCAAAAGCTTGAAGCTTTGTTAAGTGAATGCAATGAATTGATTGCAATTCTAACTACGATAATAAAGCGAACAAAAGAAAAGAGCCGGATGCTTTAACACACGGCCCTTCGTACTTTTAACTTTGCTCTTTTAACTTCTTACTTCTTCCTTCGCTCTTCGTCCTTCTTCACGCCCTGCGTCTTCGCAGCAAACCTAACCCACCTAAACCAAGCAGACATATTATGGCTGGTTCGGGAACAGGATACTCAACAACATACCCTATATCAGGCTGTTTAATGTCTTGATACCAGTCATTCCATGCTCCAAATCCATACGGCTCGTATGTTCTGAAGCAAAGACTATCTTCCGGAGGATGACCTGGAAACAAATTCTCGTTGTTTGGTTCGTGAAGTGCCCACTTTGTAAATTCCCATTGTTCGCCGGTAACCCATTGCCATCCGCCAGCGGGTTCCTCCGAACCAGGTGGTTGAAACCCACCTAACCAATAGCCCTTATAGAATGCTTCCGGAAAGTTGCTAACGATGAACTCATTCTCTTCTGGCGATGTGATTGTGGCCAGATCTCCAGAATAACGCATAAATACACTATTCTGTGCCGCAGTTCTGGCTTCATTCCAACTGAAGCCATCGGGTCCGCCTGGAACGGCGTCGTAATAATGTCCATTTTCTGGCCAGCAAACGGGGGTGGCATACGACGTTGGAACTAAAATCACCAACAAACCGGCCAAAGTTAAAAAAGCTTCGTAAAATATTAACCTCAATTTCATTCTCTCCTCCTTTGCTAAAGTTTCTTTTTCAACAAAAAACTATCACTTCACCAAGTGTTTCTGTAAGGTGAATTGATTAAAAAACTCTGTAAACTTATCATCCTTTCATCATAATCATTCTACTTTCTTCACCTCGCTGAGTCAAGCATTTTTTTGCGATTTTTTCAAAATTTTCGAAATATTATCGGAATTAAAGGTTTTTTGAGGTACAAAGAACGTTCTTCGAACAAAAAACCTATTTTCAGGCCAAAAACACGGATTTTCAGTAAATGAGTCCGCCAAAGAAGTTGTGGCGGACTCATCCGCATCTTCTGCGATGGCTGAAGGGCTTTTTGTGATAGAATATGTGCATATGTTGTGTTGGGCATCAATTGAAGTGATTGAACAATAGTTGTATCCGGTGACAAACAGGGAGTAGAGAAAGTTGGCTTCTGGAAAAGTCAAGAAACCGTTGCGGCTAGCGCTGATTGCGTCGGAGCGGACGCTGTTTGAGTATTCGGCATACTTGGAGCGACTGCTGGTGGGCCTGGCAGATGAGTCGGTTCCGGTGGCTATAGTCTGCCCATCAGGGTGCGATGTAACTCTTTCCGGTGCAGCGGAGGTCATCAAGTATCCGTTTTATGAGCTGCCTTTTACGGAGCATCTGAATCGAAGGATACTCATAGAGGGTGTTGGAGAGTTTGAGCCGACCGTTCTGCACTGCCTGTGTGAGAGCAAGGCCGCTGTAACAAAATATCTGGCAGAGGAGCTGCGCCTGCCATACTTGCTGTCGGTTGATTCACTTCGGAAGCGGTGGGGTCATCTTCCTATATCGTCGCAATGGTGTGCCAGGGTTGTCGTGCCGGCTAAGAGTATTGCTGAGGATGTTGGCGATACTTATCAGCAATTTGGCAAGCGAATTGAGCAAATAAATATCGGGACATTTGTGCAAGAAGAAAGAATATGTTTTAGTGATGCATCTCGGCTTCCCGGCATAGTGGTAGCCGGCGCCGGCGGGGTGCTGGATAATGTGGATGACTTTGAAGTTCTTTTCAACGCTTTGCGACACTTAGTGATTGACCGATATGAATTTATGGTGGTGGTTGTAGGGGAGGGGCGGGGGGAAATGCAGTTGCGTAAGCTGTTAGCCGCACTTGGGCTTTTACAGATTGTGATAATTGTTCCGAGACTGAAGCCATTGCAGTCGGTTTTTGCTTCAGGTGACATTTTTATTCAGCCGCAGCCGAGCTTTTCATTCAATCCGCTGCTGTTGGAAGCAATGAGCGTTGGAGCCGCTGTCGCTGGCTGCAAGGGTGGTGTGGATGATTTGATTATTGAGGGGCAGACGGCGGTAATCTTTGAGCCAGATGATGAGTATAGTATAAAGAGCGTTATCCAGCAGTTACTTGACAGGCGGGAATTGGCCCGCAAAATCGGCAGAGGCGGCCAGAAGTATTTAAGGGAGAGTCATACGGTTAGCAAGATGGTTTCGATGACATTGCAGGCATATCGCCAGGCCAGCGACTGGTCGGGTTCATCGCGGTAGAATTCGTTGTGATTTGCGAGGATTTTAAGTCGAACCGGGGCTATTGACAAAGAAAGCTCGTGTCTGGAGGCGATTTCCTGAATAATCCGAGGGTTGACGGCGTCCTAATTTATGGTCAAACAAAAGAACTCGGATATTGATTAAGGAGACCTGATTATGTTTGAGAGTGAAAGTGTATTGCTGCAGCGTTTTGCCAGGACGGGCGACTCAGAGGCGTTTTCCGAGCTTGTGCGTAGGTATGCAGGATTGGTTTACGGGGCTTGTTTGCGGGTCCTTGCAGACAAAGATAGGGCGGCGGACGCCGTTCAGGACACGTTTTTTCAACTGTTGCGTAATGCCGAGGACATTACCGGGCCGCTGCCGAACTGGCTGCATAGGGTCGCAACGCGGAAGGCAATAGATGTTCTCCGAAGAGATTCCTCTCGCAAGCAGCGGGAAGTCCAGTATGCGGCGAATAAGCCGCTGGAGGTAATGAAATGGCAGGACCTTTCGCCTTATGTTGATGAGATGCTTGAGGAGCTCGATGACGACACTCGGCAGGTTCTGATACATCACTATTTTGAGGGGAAAACCACAACTGACATTGCCTCCAGACAGGGTTTGTCTCAGCCGACGGTGTCACGCAAGATAGAGTCCGGGGTGGAGCGACTTCGTGAGAAGCTGCGAAGACGTGGGATAATAATCGGTGCGGCCACACTGGTTTCTTTGCTTGGCGAGAATGCTGTTCAGGCGGCGCCAGCGCTGGTGCTGAAAGAGCTGGGCAAGATGGCGCTTGTTGGAGGGCAGGCAGCGATTGCCTCCGGAGCTGGGAGCACTGTATCGGCAGCAGGAGCGGGAGGTAAGGCGGTGGTCGGTGGAGTGTTAACTGGCATCAAGGCCAAGCTCATAACTGCTGCGGCGGTAACCGCTATCGGTGTGGGTTCGGTGGTAACATATCAGCAAATTACTGAGCCGTCCAGGCCAATTGATGAGCCGGCTGCTGAGGAAGTTACGCAAATTTATTCACGTGGCCCATCAGATAGAACACAGAGCAGCCGTTCTGTGCAAAGTCGCCGCCCAATAGCCCAGCAGCCGGATGAGCTGACAATGGCTCCTTCTGAGCCACTGGACTACAAGGATACGACAGATTCGGACTTTGGCGACTCTGATATGGCTGCTAATGTCTTTCCAGAGAAACTTGACAATAGTGGCTCTGATGATAACGCTGGTGCTGATGCTGGCTATGCAGGTGCTGGGATGGCGATGGGCGGCATGGCCGGCGGCGAGAGCAGTTCTGAAGGAGATGAAGGTCCTCCTGCGGGTTATGGCGGTTATGGAGGCGGAGGCGGGTTTTTTGCTGTTGGCGTTCGAGTTGAGGGGCCTAATGAGCCAAATGATTCTAATGAAGAATCGCCTTCGAATGAGCCATGACCGTGGATTCAAATGATTGCACGAGTTGGATTTGAACGAACATAATCGTAGTAGAGCAAAGCAGGCAATGTGCAATGGTAGGGCAGCAGTGCCGATTGCAAGGGTGATTTGCACCTTTATTGCTCTGGTTTGTTGGTGTGTAAATACGACCGGGGCGGCTGAAGAAAAAGGTGGCTCTGTCCTGGATTTGCTCAAACGGTATCAAACCGAAAAGCCGAAAGTTCAGAACTTTCAAGCCGGCGGACATATTATTCACTTTCCTGCGGATAGGTCGTTGGGGACACTCAATATTCAAGATGTCAACACGCCGAGATATATCGATACATTTTTCTACTGGACAACACAGGAGGACACCGAGTGGAAATACCTCGCCCAGGCGAAGGGCGATGTTACGGTTCCGGCTGGCAGCCGTTTATCGCTTCTTGTGAATCAGAGCGGCTGGAAGGACCTTTCGCCGCTTTTAAGTCTAAAACCCGATGACTTGTATCTATTGAGTATCGCGGGTCCATTTAATGGCGGTCCTATGCCTGATGACAAATGTATGCCGCACATTGCTCATCTGACCGGCCTGAAGGTCTTATATCTTGCGAATACAGCTATATCGGCGGAGGGCTTAAAATTTATTAAGGGCCTCAAATCGCTGGAGCGCCTGTCAATATCGAAACAGCTTACAGATGATGGACTGAGCGAGATTGCTCAATTGCCATCTTTGAAAGCGTTGTATATCAGGGAAGATCGTCTCACCAATGACGGCCTGGCGCATCTGGAGAAGCTGGCGTCACTTGAGGAGCTGGATATAAGTAATG
>CAZKOQ010000085.1:0-10758 GCA_964554425.1 uncultured Pirellulales bacterium
AGTAGAATTTGACATTGCGAACCATTCAGCGGGGGGAAGAAAGAAGAATCGCAAGAAAGAAACGATTTGGTTGAACTGGTAAGCGCAGACAAAGGAGTGAGTGGATTGCATCGCCGTGGCGGCGAAGGGAATACATGGGTATCAGGAAATCAGGGTATTAGGGAGAAGGTTATTAGAAAATCGGGATATCAGGGAGGCAAGGGGAGGCGTGATGACCAACGTGGTTAATATTTGTCGATGGGCAAAGGGACGCGGTCCTGTGGGTCGCGGAGGTTGATGTATTTTGCGCCGCCGAGCAATGTTCCGGACTCTTTATAATAGCCGTAAAGCTTGGCGAGCTTCTCCTCATCGGTTGCTTCGAGATGCTGACCCCAAGTTCCAATCTCCGCACCCCAGATAATTTCTGTGCCGTCCTTTGCGAAAAGGACGATGTGCGCGCGAGAAGCGCTTTTTCTGCCCTCGAAGTTAGTTACATCGATACTTTCGATTTCCTGCAGCAAGGGCTTGTTGGGGGTAGTAAGCTCATCCATCCGTTCGAGCCGGGCCAATATCGCCACCGCAGCAGCGAGGTCATCTCGCTGCCAAGTCTCGCCCGGCGGCGGCATCTTTGTCATTGCGGACAAGCCCTTTATCTCCACGATGGGCAGATTCGGCATAGCTACAAAATCAAGCACAACCTGCTGGGAATCTACGTAAATCTTGCGAAGGCCGGATTTGACAAGGGCGAGGGGTTTACGCCACCTTCCAGCGATGCGCAGACCCTCGTGTGTCGTCTGCACCTTTACATCGGCCAGCCAGGCGACGCGCTCGGTAATATTCTGCTGCACCGAGACGGCGGTGCTCTCATCGAGCTTTACCTCATCGCCATATTCCATAACTGCGGCATAGACTTTTTGCTTGAGCTGTTCGCTGACCCAGGTGGGCACGCCGAGCAGCTCGACTACAATGCCTTTTCCTGCCGGTGAGCCGGCACTCTTTACGTATTTAACCAGAAACAGGATGCCGACACCAGTGGCGGCGAAGATACATAAAACTACGAGCACTTTCAAAGCGCCTGCCAAGCTCTCATTGTGCCAGTTTATATTTAGTGTTTTTCTTTTCAGGGTTTCGGCCTTTTGTTATTCGAGAGAATTTTCAATTCCACCACACGTATGGTGGACAAGTTTCAATTTATCCCCGTGTCTTCTGTCGAAGACAGAAACGGGGGCCGTTTGACAAGCGGCGATTCAATGCTGCCTCGATGATTTTCGTGCACAGGTCGCTTATAGAAAATCCCGCTTTCGCTGCTGCTTTAGGCAAAAGCGAATGGGTTGTAAAGCCCGGGATGGTGTTGACCTCGAGGGCATAAGGAATACCATCGTCGCTTAGGATGAAATCGACTCTTGCAAAGTGTCGGCAGCCCAGCGAGTTAAAACAGGCAAGTGCCGCTGATTCGAGCCGATTTACAACTGTGTTATCTGTAATTGTGTCGAAAAGGAACTGCGTTTGGTCATCGAGGTATTTTGCCTGATAGTCATAGAATCCGATCTGCGGTCGAATCTCGATAATCGGCAGGGTGCGGTCGCAGAGGATTCCGACTGTTACTTCGCGTCCCGGGACAAAGTTTTCAATCATACAATCGCCGAATTCCTTTAAGGTTTGTCGGGCGGCAGCAATTGCCTCATTCCTGCCGGACACGATAGTGACGCCGATGCTGCTGCCCTGTCTTATGGGCTTTACCACGTATTTGTTCCCAAACTCGGCCAGTTGTTTTTGGAGTTTGTGAATATCTGTATTGGAATTGAACACGATTGCTGTTGGGGTGGCTACGCCGGCTTGAGCGAAGCGTTTTTTGCCTGCCATTTTGTCGAACGCCAGCGAACTTGCAGTTGGCCCGCTGCCTGTGAACACAAGAGACCTATCTTCGAGTATTTGCTGGAGCTGGCCATCCTCGCCGAACTTGCCGTGCAGCGCAATAAAGAATACGTCTATGTCGGTATCATCGAGAATATCGAGTTTGTCCGGCCTGATGTCGAAGGTCACGACATTTAAGCCGGCTTTTTCCAGCGCCTCCGCGACGCAAGCTCCGCTTTTAATGCTGATGTCGCGTTCCTGGCCGATACCGCCGGTAAGGACAGCTACTTTTGATTGACTATTTAATATTTTCAATTTTCTATTTGTTTTCTGCCGCAAAGGCACCAAGACACCAAGTCTAAATATATTTATTTTTTAACTTTGAGACTTTGTGTCTTCGTGGCTAATCATTTCTAATTTGTTTTCTGCCGCGAATTCTCACGCAATATTACTTCACGTTCATTTGTGGTTAATCCGCTACTTCCAGATTTCGATTTCGAGCTCAAGCTCGACGCCGGATTTTGCTTTTACCTTCTCTCTAATCATATCTATTAGTTTCATCACGTCGCTGCTTTTGCAGCCCTTTTGAGCGACAATGAAGTTGGCGTGCTTTTCACTAACGACTGCACCGCCGACCTGCAGCCCCTTCAGTCCTGCCCTGTCAATCAAGGCGCCTGCTGCTGCGCCTTTCGGGTTTTTGAATATGCAGCCGGCGTTTCTTGTGTTTAACGGCTGGTTGTTCTTTTTGTGGATCCAGATTTCCTTGATTGTGCGCATAATTTGCTCTGGTTCGCCGCTGTTTAGTTTCAGCCGGGCGTTAAGGATAAATTTTGCAGTGATGTTCGTGCTTCTGTAATCGAACGCCAGCTCCGGTTTGCTTTTCTGAAAGACGTTGCCTGCCTTGTCCATCAGCATCACGGATTCCACTGCCAAGCCGAAGTCGCCGAACTTGCCGCCGGCGTTCATTTTGACTGCGCCGCCGACCGAGCCGGGAATGCCCGTGAGGGGTTCAAGGCCCGAGAGGCCTTTTTCCACACAGCTTAAGACCAGCTTGCTTAGCTCTGCTCCCGCCCAGCCAATAACGTGCTCTTTATCGAAATTTATCTGGGAGAAGTGCTCCGATTCGAGTTTTACAACAGCGCCTCGCAGGCCATTGTCACTGATGAGCAGATTCGACCCGAGGCCCATAACGTATATGGGAATATTGTTTTCATTGCAGCGGTGCACGATTTTTTTTAGCTGCTCAACGGACTTCGGCCTGACAAAGTAATCTGCGGGCCCGCCGAGACCGTACCAGGTGCGTTTGGCCAATGGATAATTAGCTTGGACTATTTCCTCTAAGCCACTGAATATACTCATCTGCCACCTTCCATATATCGCCTGCGCCCATAGTGACTACCAAATCGCCGGTTCTGACATTTTTCTTTAGGTGCTCACAAATAGCCGCAAAGTTACCGATAAAAATCGCTTCTGCCCCGTTATTACGTATTCGCTCAACCAGTATCCGGGCGTTAATCTCTTTCTTTTCCTTCTCCGAGTCACGCACAAAGTAAATATCGGGCACAATTGTTATATCGGCCAATTTGAAGCTTTCAGCAAAGTCGTCGAGCAAAAATCTCGTCCTGCTGTATTGATGCGGCTGAAAAATACAACAGATTCGCTTCGGCTTGAATCTGTCCCGTATCGCCTGCAACGACGCCCGAATTTCAGTCGGGTGATGGGCGTAGTCATCCAGCACCGTAATCTGCCTGTGCTGTCCCTTTAACATTACCCTTCGGTCCATACCTGTAAAACCAGGCAGCAGAGAAAGCGCCTGGTTAGCATCGAGACCGGCATTGACCGCCATAGCCACTACTGCAAGGGCGTTGGGGACGTTGTGCTTGCCTGGGATGGAAAGCCGGGTCGGGCCAAGCAACTTGCCGTTATGATAAACATCAAAGGCATAAAGACCATTTGCTGATATAAGGTTTTTGGCAAAGAAATTACAAGTTTCGTCCAGTCCAAAGGTCTGGCATCTTACTGTGTTGTCATTCCCGCGCAAGCGGGAATCCATAATTATTTTCGCCACATTCGCATCCTGGCCGTTGGCAATCAAGACACCATCCGGCTTTATCCCGCGGGCGAACTCACCGAACGCTTCAACTATCTCATCTTCATCACGATAGTAATCCAAATGGTCCTGCTCAACGTTGAGAATGCAGCCGATTTTGGGCTTGAGGTTGAGGAAACTGCGGTCGTATTCGCAGGCCTCAGCCACAAAGAACCTGCTGTCTGCGACTCCTGAGGATGCGCCAAGCTGGCTTATAACTGCTCCGATGATAAAGTTCGTATCGACGCCTGCTTGTTTGAGCAAGAACGTTAGCCAGCCGCTGGTTGTGCTTTTGCCGTGGGTGCCGCTTATCGCGATGCCGTCGTAGCGGTTCATCAGCTCACCTAACATCTGAGCATATTTATAGACCTTGTATCCACGTTTTCGTGCCAGCTTCAGCTCGGGATTATCTTCTTTTATAGCTGCTGAGATTACGACCGCGTCAGTATCAGGATTGAGATTCTCGGCGTTATGGCCGATTTTTATATCGGCGCCTATATTGCAAAGCCCTACCACAACGTCGCTGGCGGTCTGGTCGGAGCCGGTTACAATTGCCTTATGTTTTATCATAAGCTGCGCCAGGCCGCTCATCCCGATACCGCCTGCGCCGATGAAGTGAATTTTCTTACCTGCCACGTTCACTTTTTTTCTACTCTCCACAATTTCATAGTTATGAGCCGCTTTGATATGTTTCTTGTCAACGCCGTGAAATCCCGAAGCTGTCTGCAAGACGTAGAGGGAATCCAAGTCATAGGTCTGCATATCATGCTGCTTCATAGCAACCTTTAAGCGCAAATTTTTTTATAAAACATACACAATTTAACACACAAGCGGGCTAAATGAAAGCAAAAAGGCCGCAAGCGTTATGCTCGCGACCACTTTGTTCAAAGTTTAATTAGAGATATTCGACTATTCAACACCCGTCAGCCAGTTGGCTGTAAATTCCTGCAAGTCAAAGATGTCCACCTTTCCATCACAGGTAAGGTCGGTTCCACTGCATTCTTTGCAGTCGTTCTGGAGCCAGCGTGCGGATAGTTTAACATAGTCGGCGAAGTCCACATCATTGTCGCCGTCAAAGTTGCCAACGATTAGCTCGACCAGGTGCGTCTGACAGCCGAGTGTGCCATCCCATCCCGCTGGCACCGGGTCTGTATGCGAGAGGCCGTCGCCATTGTCATCGTATTGAGGAATCTCATCGTAGTAATCATTTCTGGCTGCGTAGTTGAACGCTTCGAGCATACTGACGAAGCCATTTTGATTTGTGTCGGCGTTGACGACGCTGCCATATTCGTTACGTCCGTGAAGTGCGGCTACAAAGCCGCGAATAAACTGGTTTCCCCACGAGACCGCTTCTTCTATGGTAGCGGCACAAATAACGCGATTTGTCGAAGTTAAATCCTCGACCAAACCGCCGGAGAAACATGGCAGGGCGACAACCACAACCTTCGCAACCGACAACTGGTTCACAAGCTCAGCGAGCTGGTCATCGTAAATATCCCCCATAGCAAGCTGTATTGACTCGTCCACGCTGACAATGTCATTCGTATCGCCGTCGCGGTTGACGTCCATCCAGTCGAAAAGTCCGGCGTTGTCTTCGTCCCGGCCATCAACCTGGGGCTCACCGCCGGCGTAGCCGAGGTCGATACATATCTTGCCCTTGAGGCCTTCATCGAAGAGTTTGAAAGGGAAGCTGCCTTCCGGGAGCGTGCAGGGGGCGTTGTTGTAGTTGTCCTCTAATTTATCCACTGCTCCCCAATCGTCTTCGTCAAATTCACCTGTAACGGAATTATACGGCTGGCTACCATCGCCATCGAAGTCATAGACCTCGCCTGCGGCAGTATCAATGTAACCATCACGGTTCGTATCGCCGAGGGTGTAGTCCACCAGACGCTCGATGTAGATGTCACTATCTGAGACCGTAGTGTTGGGGTCTTCAATATAGACGTTATCCAGAGTTGAAACGAACTTGTTTCGGTAAAACTCTGTCTTGCCGCCGGAAGTGTATTTCTTGCGGACCTTCCAAACGCCGAGGCCGTGATTACAGCGGTAGTCGCCGCCTGTAAATAAGATTCGCAGCTTGAACTCGCTCTCTAAATAGTCCGGCTCGTCCCCCGCGTCAACCGATATTCTGCCGCTACAATATCCCAAATACTGTCCGCCCTCACTTAAAGGACCATTGTATCCATAGCCGTGGCCAGTAATCCAGATGAAGACCTGGTCGTCCGCATCGACTCTGGATGCAAGCTCATTGAAGACTTTCTGGATGTCGGCATAGACGGCAGAATAGTCAATCATTCCATCCGGATTAAGCCCGCTGGGATTTGTGCCGTTACTATTCAATAGATAAATATCTGATGGAGAAAAACCATAGCCATTTGTGAGCATATCGTAGGCAAGCCGGACATCGGTCCAGAACCGCTCTTCGTAGCTGCCGTTGAGCAGGACCGCATACCAGCGTTTAATCCCATCCGGAGGATTACTTACAAGAAGCCCGGAAGGACGCAGCATCTGCTTAGCGGTTTCAGAGAGACCCTTTTTTGCGACAACTATGATTCGCCGGCTGTCAAGTGCAACTTGCCCGGCGGAGTCCTTTACTGTCAATACACACTGATAATCACCTGGATGGTCAAATTGATGGGTTGTGAAGCCGGTTTGCGTGGAGACAAAATCCTGCACTCCATCGGGCTCGAAATCCCAGGAATATTCTACAATCGGGTCATCCGGGGATGAGCCGCTCCCGAAAAACTGAACCAGCTCGCCAACAACGACTACCTGGTCCTCGCCGGCAAAAGCGGATGGCTGATAGTGGGATTGAGAAATAGACGGTATATGTTTATCGACAGCCCAGATAGATTTGGCGGCGATAAGAGCCAGACCGAAAAGGACTGCGAGGACAACCCTGATATTCCAGCAACTCTGTGATTTCACTAATTACCTTCCAATCGTGCCAAAATCCTCCCCATAAAAATGCTGTAATTGGATTATAACATTTATAGGGCAACTAATCAAAATTTTTTTGGATGTTGACACCCTAACGTTTTTGTTGCGTCGAAACGTGCGTTACCACTGTGCCTCAGCGTAAGGGCCGATGTAACCTTCGCGCTTCGGCTCGGGGCGGGATTTGATAATCGCCTCTGCGATTGCAATGTCACTTTGCCGGGTAATCTTGATATTCGAAGAATCCGACTCAACAATCATCCTTGAAAAGTATTACATCCGAGCGGCACGATTTTAACACAAAATTCAAGCGAAAGAGAAGTAAAAACCTTACTTCCAATCCCCAAAAGTGTTCTGATTACATTCTGTGGAACACTTAGAATTTCCCGTTTTTTTCTGGCAAATGTCCGTTCTCTTTTAAATATGCTTGGAGCAAAAGTGCTTCTACTGCTCCGGGACAAAACCCTTTGTCCATCAAAATAAAAAACTCAATGCGCAGAGCCCCATACTTCTTAACGTATTCACAGAAGGTATCATCAGCACTCCGACGGCCCCTTGTATTTGTCAATCTACCACGTATATCTTGTTGCTTAAACTCTCCGTTTTGCTTTATTGTGCCTCCTCTGCCGATATATATGACTTCTTGGTTCTTTCGACATCTAACTATATACACACCAAACGTTTTCTCTCGTTGGATAGTCTTAAAGTGTTTTTTTGCCGCAACCGTGAAGAGTCCTTCACCATCGTAGTCAAAATATCCGAATCCGGCCTCGCCAACAGTTTTTCTTATCCATTGTATTTCTTTTTCAAACTCATTCACATCGATTGGCATCCCTGATCTCCTTTCACCGACAATCGACTCAGAACTGTAATTAGATTTCGTCAAAACTGCTCTTCTGCTTCATCAAGAATGAGACAAGCGTTCGCGCGCTCGCAGAGCACTGATAAACACTACTGTCGGAACCGTGATTCTTCTTGCGGGTGATGCGGCAAATAGTGTTATGTCTATGGCTAATAGTATCCCACCTGCACCGGTTAGGATTTTTGCAATAGCCTTTTGTGCGACCCCGACTAATAACCTTTTTGCTAACAGAGCTGCCGCTTCCCTCCCAAGCCTTTGCTGCGTAATCTTTATTATCACAAGTTCGATAACGCATTTGACTGCCCCTTTGCCAAGAATCTTAACGACCACAGGCATCATAGCACCAACGGCACCACCAGGACCATACCGTTCTGCAGCTTCCTTTGCCGCTTCTTTCTCAAATCCTGCCTCTTTCAGCATATTTCCAATTTCGTCAGGGTTTTTACCATCAAGACTGCTTTTGATAACGATAGAACAGATCAAATCTTCCCAATCCTTAACTGACGCAACGCGGGGCAACTCTTCGCGGTACTTTCTCTTTCGTGCCTTGTTTAGAACCCTTGCAGTGTCACGAAGGATTTTATGATAATGGGTCCCACCAATCTTGGCCAAAATCTGGCGTGCTGCGTATGCAAATGCGTTGCTCCCGTACCATCGCAATAGGTTGCCAATTTCTTCTGCTAATTCTAAACGCTCTTTGCTCCGTGCCTTCGGTATCTGGTTTTTACTAGAATACTGTTTTGCAAGCTTTCTAGAAACAGATGAAAACCGAGATTTCATTATACCGATCAGTGCGAATATCTTACCTCCATTGCACTCTGATAAAAACTTTGTAAGATATATGTCTGACGCATCCTTCACTTATTTTTCCTAAACAAAAAATGTTAAGTGATTTTGTACTTTACAATGTAATTTTGATATTTGCATTTTAATATTTGGATTATCTGCTGTCCATCTGGAAGTTGCCCTAAACACTACGGACCAACCAATAGTGGATTACCACTGTGCCTCAGCGTAAGGGCCGATGTAACCTTCACGCTTCGGCTCAGGCCGGGATTTGATAATCGCCTCTGCAATAGCAATGTCGCTTTTGTGTGTTATCTTGATGTTGGAAGAATCCGATTCCACAATTGTTACCTTATGGCCCAACGCCTCGACTAATTGCGAATCATCGCTGATTTTACTTTCATCGAGGTTCTTTATGTTTTCATACGCTCTTTTCAAAAGTTTTGCCTCAAAGACCTGCGGCGTCTGTGCCTCGTAAAGAGCGGACCTGTCAACGGTTTTGATTATCACGTTATCCTTCACCTCTTTTATTGTCGCAGCAACAGGGCAGCCGGGGACGCTCGCGCCGCTTTTAGCAGCGGCGGCAATAACTTTTTCTATCAAATTCGCTGTTACGCAACATCGAGAGGCATCGTGGACGGCGATAAGCTCGATATCGTCTTTAATAAGCGCAAGTCCCTTGCGAATGGTATCAAATCGCTCGTAACCGCCGAAGAAGGTCTTGACGTTGAAGAATTTCAAATTAGGCCCCCACTTGACGCTCACAATCTCCTCATCTTCCTGGGTGATACCCAATAGTATTTGCTGGACATCGTCGCGGTTGGAAAAAAGCTCCACGCTGCGCATAAACACGGCTCTGCCCCCCACATCGACAAACTGCTTTCTTCTTTTTCCGCCGAACCGGCTCGCAGGACCAGCCGCACAGATAATCGCCGCAACCTTACAAGGCATCCGAAATACTCCTTGAAAACATAAATCGACATTAAGAAAGAAATCACCCTTTCCAGGGCCGCACTCTTTTTATGTTTGACAGGACATCTTTTGCAATAATGGAATCCTCGATAACCTGGAAGTCGAACATTCCCACGCAGATGAAATCGGCCCCGCCTTCGAAGGCATACTTAAAGCCCTCTCCTGGCTCAATAGCGCCCGCAGCCAGGACTTTGAAAGCAATCCAGGGCTTATTCACTTTTTTCATAAACTCAATAGTTTTTTCCGGCTCGACACACCAATAGTTGTCATCAGGGTTATCAACGACGGCGAGATTTTGGTCGGGCCGCTTGCGAGACCAGTAATTGCTATGATGTAAGGTCTTTACATAAAAATCGGGATTGAACCCTGCTTTTTCCGAGGCGATAATCACCTCTATCTCGTGAGCGCCGATACCCGCGGGTATGCCGTTTTCTTTAATAAACTGGAGTGCCTCTCCGAGCTTGTCTAAGCGTCCTTGTTTTAGCCATTTGTCGCCGATGACGCCCTGCATATAAATCGCGACAGCGCCGGTATCAATTGACCTTTTTATGTCGGTTTTTACATCATCTAATGTCGGGTGTCCTTCCGCAATCCACTGTATTTTGCCGCCCCTTTCTTTCCAGTATTTTGGCATAATCCGCAGAGGTCTTTCGCTGGGGTCGGCAATAATGGCATTTATGCCGCGCTCCTCGCACAACTGGAGCGTATCCATAACCTTCTGGTCGGAGTTATATTGCCTCATCAAATGGTGCACATACCTTAAGTCCCGTGAGTGTGCCCAGCCGCTGATTAGGTTTCCGCCGCAGATAAGCCGGCTGATTTTAAGATTGCCGATTTTGCCGGTTGGGAATCCATTAGTTGAATCTTCCGGAGTTTTTTTGATTTTTTCTGTCGCCAGAGCGCTCTTTGCAATGTTCAAACCCAACGCTGCTCCCGTGGAGCCGACAATCGAGTTTTTCAGAAAATTGCGGCGATTTATATTTTCCGGCATAACCTGTCTCCTTTTTATTCTGCTTGATTCGGGTGATTACTAAAAATCGATGCCCCGCCTGGCGACAAGACTTTTATCGAGCGGATGCTTTATATTTTTCATTTCCGTTACCAGGTCCGCTAAAGCTATCAATTTTTTAGTTGCTCCTTGGCCGGTCAGGACAATCTCCACAGAAGGGTCTTTTCCGTCAATAATGCTTTTGACATCCTCGAATTTAGCCAGGCCCTTTGAAAGGCAAAACACAATCTCATCGAGAATCAGAACATCGTAAAATCTTTTCTGTGCCGT
>CAZKOQ010000086.1:0-10712 GCA_964554425.1 uncultured Pirellulales bacterium
AACGGCAGGGCTTCCGACTTCGCTAAAGCTACGCCGGACAAGTCGCAGGGCAGGCAACCCGGCGTGAAACGGCGGGCTAAATATTACGTTGTCGTGCCGACAACGGCTAAACGGCTACACATCGTGCAGGAATGACAAAATCGCCTTAATTCTGACTTTTTGGTTTCTGGGTTTTGGATAAGAGGATAAAATGAATTAGCAAATTTGAATGTGGTTTTGAAAGAAGTCTGAAAAAGGAAGAAAAAATGAAGCAGTTTAAGGTTTTGTCGCTGGTGGTATGGGCTTTGGTTATTGTGTGTATCGAAGTTGCGCAGATAAAGGCAGCAACACAACCCGTCTATCCTGCAAAAGAGTGGGAGACAAAAAAGCCGGAGGAGGTCGGGCTGGATGAACAGAAACTAAAAGAGTTAAGCGCATACGCCGGCGGATTTGGGTGTGTGGTGCGGTATGGATATATGGTATATACCTGGGGCGATGCCGGTATGCGAAAGGACGTTGCATCGGCGGTCAAGCCCTTCTATACGCATTTCCTTCTGAAGGCGGTCGAGGAAGGCAAACTAAAAAGTATAGACGACCGCGTTGCTAACTTTGAGCCGCGGTTAAGTGCGCTAAATGAGGCGCTCGGCTATAAAGACCGCAAGATTACCTGGCGGCACCTGTCAAATCAAATCTCCTGCTACGGCGTCCGAGAATGGCCCGGCGACGCCTTCGATTACAGCGATTACAATATGGCCATTTTCTTCGATACCCTGATGCTCAATGTTTATAAAGCAACATTCGAGACCGTCGATGCAAATGTTTTGCATCCGAAATTAACCGACATTCTTGGCTGTCAGGATAATCCGACTTTTATGGCCTTCGGGGCAGAGGGCCGGCCGGGCCGGCTTGCGATTTCGCCGCGAGACTTCGCCCGCTTTGGCCTTTTATATCTGCGTAAGGGCAAATGGATAGATAAGCAACTGATAAGCCCGCAGCACGTAAAATTAGTAACAGCATCACCGTTGCCTCTTTCGATTCCACGGACGGAGGGTAAATCTGCCGAGATGATTCCCCAGCAGCGCTCAATCGGCGGCGGCAATAACCAGTGCGACCACAACGGCAGTTATAGTTTCGCCTGGTGGGTGAACGGCATTGGACGGGACGGCAGCCGAAATTGGCCTGATGCTCCAAACGATGTCTTTGGATGTTTTGGACACGGGGACATAAGGGCGATGGTCGTTGTGCCGACTCTCGATTTGATAGTAAGCTGGAACGATGCAAAAATCGAAGGAAACAAAATGGTCAACCACGCCCTGAAGCTGCTTAAAGAAGCTGCAACGCCTTCAAAATCACAAGATGGCCTGATTATTGTCGATTCAGAGCATCCACAATGGCTAAAACACAAGGGCGGCGGGCCATTTTTTATGTGTGGGCCGGGCGACCCGGAAGATTTCCTCTACCGCGGCAAACTAAATCCCGATGGAACCCGCGATGGCGACCAGGCGGCCTTGATAGAGAAGCTAAAGGGAACCGGCGCAAATTGTATCTATATGATGGCAGTGCGTTCAAATGGCGGAGATGGGGACAAAACGCACAACCCTTTTGTCAATAACGACCCGAACAAGGGACTCAATCCGAAAGTGCTTGACCAGTGGGAACAGTGGTTCGCCCAGATGGATAAAAACGGTATCGTTATATATCTATTTTTCTACGATGATAGTGCAAAAGTGTGGGATACTGGTGACCAGGTGGGTGAAAAAGAAAAGGATTTTATCAATACGATAGTTGATAAATTTGAGCATCATAAAAATTTGATATGGTGCGTTGCCGAGGAATATGAAGAGGCGTTTAGCCCGCAGCGGGTAAAAAATATAGCCGCCCAGATTCGTGCCGCCGATGACTTCGACCACGTTATAGCCGTCCACAAGCTGAGTGGAATTGACTTCTCCGAATTCGCCGATGACCCACATATCGACCAGTTTGCAGTTCAATATAATGTTCCGACTGCTGACGCTCTGCACGAAGGAATCGTTACTGCTTGGAAACAATCGAAAGGTCGATACAATCTCAATATGTCCGAGGCCGCAGACTTCGGAACCGGCGGCGATTCCCGCAGGAAATGCTGGGCGTGCGCAATGGCCGGCGCTTATGTGATGATTCTGCGGATGGACATCGCTAATACCGCAAAAAGCGACCTGGAAGATTGCGGACGGCTTGTGAGGTTCTTTGAATCAACCAAATTCAACCAGATGTCACCATCTGATGAGATAAGATTTGCAGGCACGCAGTATGTGCTGGCTCTGCCCGGAAATAGTTACATCGCATACGGCTCTGCCCTCAAAGGCGAAATCGGATTAAAAAGTATGGCAGCAGGGGCGTATGAGTTTCGCTGGTTTGATTGTGTAACCGGAAAGCAGGTTACACAGGAGAAAGTAAGTGTTTCCGCCGGTGACCAGAGCTGGCCCAAACCCGATGGCATAGGCAGCGAGCTGGCGGTGTATATCAAGCGTATCGGCGTTTAGATTATAAATGAAAGTGATTTTGTGTGATGAGAACGAAGCGATTTTTATCGCCGGCGATTGTGCTGTTATTTCTGTCGCCGGTTATTGGTGAATTATTATCCGGCTCGTCGCCGCCGGCAGAGTTTTTTAATCCGCTCGGATTTATTATGCTGGCGGTGCTTTATGGTGGCGGGGCGATACTTGTGCGGGAGCTGACGCATCGCTGGGACAAGGGCTGGCCAACGTTACTTGTGCTTGGCACTGCTTACGGAATTGCCGAAGAAGGTCTGATGTGCAAAAGTTTTTTCGACCCGAACTGGATGGACCTCGGCACACTGGGCAGCTACGGCCGCTGGATAGGCGTCAACTGGGTGTGGAGCCAGGAGCTGACGATTTATCATTGTGTGTTTAGTATTGCGATTCCAATTTTGCTTATTGGGATTTTATTTCCAGCCAGGCGGAGACAGGCGTGGGTCAGCAAGAGGAAATTGTGGGTATTATTTATTTTGTGGGTGTTGAACGCGGCGGTTATATTTTCATTTATCAGCAAGTATCGTCCGCCGGTTGTGCACTATTTGGTGACGATGGCGGTAACGGCTGGATTGTGCATCCTGGCGTGGCGGATGCCGGGTTCTGTGTCTGGTGAGAAGAAGAAAGCGGTTCGGGCTTTTTGGTTCTTGCCGGTTGGTTTTGTCGGGACGCTCGCTTTATTCTTTCTCGTATGGGTAGTGCCGAAAAGCGGGATTCATCCATTACTTACGATGTCTTTAATGACAGGGCTTGTTATATTGGTCGGCTGGCTTGTGCTGCGAATGTCCGGCGGCGGAGCGTGGACCGGAAGACATAAATTAGCAATTGTTTCCGGTGCGCTTGGCTTTTTTATCTTACTTGCGCCGTTACAGGAGCTGGACAAGACCCGCAAGGACAATACAACAGGGATGACTGTTGTTGCCCTGATGATGGCGATTTTTCTTATCTGGCTGGCGTTACACATAAGAAAACAAAAATGGTCCACTGTAGATGAACAAACCGGCCCTAATTGAGAATGGTTTTAGAGGCCGGATTCAAATTATTAGAAATAGTGAGGTGATAGTTATGGACAAACTTTATGAAAATTCGGAGACAGGTTGTTGCCCGAGGTTTAATCCACAGCCGTGGGACGAGAAAGAAGTGGTTTTTAAGGACAGGTTATTTATTAAAGACCGTGTAACAAGTTTCTTCCATATCCCGCTAAACTTCGGCAAAGTTATGGTAAGAAATATGGGAAAAATTAAACAGGCCGATGCCCTTGCCCCGGAGCCGCTTATGCTCGTAGATGAAAGTTCGCTGTGGGGAGCCGATGTCTATATTGCCATCAGCAAGGCAATCCCGGGTGCTGAAATGGCGAAAGTATCAGGGACTTTTTTGACAAAGGTCTTTGAAGGGCCTTACAAGAATGCCGGAAAATGGGCAGCTCAGATGAAGGATTATGTCAAATCAAAGGCCAGAGACCTCAAGAAACTTTATTTCTTCTATACCACCTGCCCCAAGTGCGCAAAGTTTTATGGGAAAAACTATACGGTTCTTCTGGCCCAGGTTTGAAAAGTTGGGAATAGGCAGACTTTTGGTCAGAAGGTGATTCTGAAATCCTTATATCTTGGGTCGAGAGGCATTTCCACGATTATGGTTTGCCTTATGTAGCCGGCAAAATCTGCCTTTATGTCCTCTATGCAGCTATCGATATCTTCTGGTTTTCCCTGGGCAAGCATCTCGACCTCGCCGTCCGGCAGATTTCGGACAAAGCCGGTTAGCCGATGCCGACTGGCAATCCTGTGAGCGGTATAGCGAAAGCCGACGCCTTGCACCTGACCGGAGAATATTATATGTTTTGCGGTTTGCTCCATCTTTTAGCCGATTGTTTGTTATTTTTCGCAACGAATATTATATCGTGCAGCAATCTTAACTTGATGTGATTTTTGCTGCAAGGGTGAGCTTCCCTTTTATTATTTTCAACTCGCAAATTTACATAAGATTTTGTAAACTTAGGGCGTTTGTTTTTGTCTGTATGAGGAGATATGGCTGAACCAAAAAAATTAAAGCCGCCCTTGAATGAAAAAATAGTGAGGGCTTTAAGAGCCGGCGATGAAGTCCTCATCAGCGGCGTAATATATAGCGCTCGCGATGTCGCACATCAAAGATTGTGCAAGGCAATAGATGCGGGGAAGAAGCTGCCGTTTCCGCTCGAAGGAGCAACTATCTATTTCGTTGGCCCAACGCCCGCCCGCCCCGGAAAGGTAATCGGCGCTGCCGGCCCAACCACCTCGTCGAGGATGGATGCCTTTAGTCCAAAGCTGATTACCAACGGTCTTAAAGCAATGATTGGGAAAGGATACCGCAGCCAGCCGGTCAGGGACGCCCTGAAAAAATATGGTGCGGTTCATTTATCAACCATCGGCGGAGCAGGGGCGCTTTTGAGCAGGCACATTATTTCGGCAGAAGTAATCGCATACGAAGACCTCGGCACTGAGGCGATATGGAAGCTGGAAGTAGTCGATTTTCCAGCTATTGTTGCATACGATTCTTACGGAAATTCCGTTTATAAATGAATACTTAGTTAGACCTGCCACTCTCGGCTTTGCCGTATGGCAGGGTTTATCTACGAACTATGAACCACAAGAACCTTTCCCGCAAAGTTGGCCGTCAAATACAATTACCGTCAAGTAATAAGCATGGTGAACCAAGATGTAGCTTCACGTTGGAGTGGGCAAGCCAGCGGCAGTGTATAGTTGATCCTTTGCTGCGGGTGTCAGTTTGTCTAATCCGAAGCTGGAATCGAGGTTTACCCCTTTCAACAGTTTGGTGATGCCGCGGGCGTTATCTTCCAATTCGGCCATGTAACAAAGTGCGAGAACATCGTTTCCCGCGTGCTGACCGGCTTTTTTCATAACCAGGGCGCGATCGGCAGGTTTGAGACGAGGTATATCCAGATGGATATCAATCCGCGTAATTAAATCTGCGGCCTTGTGGTCCTTTGCCTTAGGAGACAAGGCGAAATCGCGGAAATCTTCGAACCTCTCGTAACGACTCGCTGCAAGAAACACTGCGAAAGGACTGGGAAATTGAATTTCCTCAAGCAAATTAGGTTCGCGGACCACCGGAAATTTCCCGTCCCATAACAGAGTCAGAAGCCAGCGATACCAATACTCACTTCCAAGTCTGGTGTCGAATTCGTCTAAGAACAAAATTTGCATCTTCTTCTTGTGCAGGTGGTGGGAAAGTGTCGTGAACAACTCCTTGGGGGTTTCATGCATCGACAGATTCAACTCAATAATGCTCGCTTTATTATAAATTTCCTTTGCCACCTTACTTTTCCCTGCTCCGGGCGGGCCGAAGAGCGCTACCACCAGAGGTTTTTTTTGATTGACAGACTTACGGAACTTATCAACGGTGTTCCGTAGTTGTGTTAACTCTGTGTTGAAGTTCTCGTCGGTTGTTGCAATCCCCTTAACAGTGGACTTATTCCAGATATCAGGTATGCCATTTTGCAGAATGCGGATGGCCTCGTTCCAACAAGATACCCTGTCCTTCCACCAATTTGCGCAGAAGGCCAAATCCAATGCGGCATTGTACAACGTGAGGTCGGTTTGGTCTCCGATGTCCAACCAGTAGTCTGCGCACAAATCAGCCCACTCCCGGATCATCTTAATCAGCGGCGATAGCCGCGGATTGCGTAAACCCTCGAGCCAGATACGAACTGAAACTGCATTTTGGTGACAGTAGACGAGAGATCGACGCCGAGTAACAAGGTCGCCATTACGGTCGTATGATATGAGCCGTTTCCAACCTTCTGTCAGGATTTCCTTCTTCGAAAGCGATAAGTCTATAAGTTTGCGCACCGCCTCGATTCTTTCCTCTAATTTCGTCGTCTCCCAGCCCTTTAGGAGGTCAACACCCCACCATACTGTGCTCAGATCGTGGTATAGACGCTGGCGGCTAACATACAGGGAGACCTCGTGCCAGATCCGTTTGTGGAGCAGCAATCGTTCCTCTGGAAGAAGCTCAGAATCGAGAAGACGATGGATATAGCAGCCGGTAAACAATTCGGAGTCCAAGGTACTCACCCAAAGCGGGCTAAGCTCGGAACCGTCCTTTAAGCGTCGCACTACATCGGAAAGGTGAAATGGTCTTGCAAACTTCTCGTAGTCTTCTTGATGATCTGTGACCCAATTCTTGAAATGAGTCTTGTACTGCGTGAGCAGATTATTTGGATAAGGGACTTTTGTCTTGAAATCGGCGAGCTTTCCGTTTTCGGTCTTGTCAGGTTCGATGCTTTTAAGACTTTCAATCACGCGATTGTAAACGTAGCCGAGCCGCCGGAAATGTCCTATGTCGCCTGTACGCGGATTCAAACCTTCCAAATCCAGCCAATCAGGAATCGGGTCTTTATTCACATATTTGCTAAGTATATTTAGCGCAGAGGAAATGCGATCATTGAACTTATCGACGCGTTTCTTTAGGGTGGCTTCGAGGTTATTCACGTTCACCACGTGCCTCTCCAAAAAGCTATTTCGAGCTGCCACTGATATTTGTCGCAGCCCGAATATTCACGGCAAGCGGGGAGCTCCCTTCGTATTCTTGTTGGCTCATAACCAAAAGGTGCAGGATTCCTGGTTCCCTCCTGTTATAGCCATACGTCTGGCCGAGGCAGTCGAATACGTCAATCGCCCAGTTCATCGACCGCTTCGGAGAGCCGCCAAGTTGCCGTAGGTGAGTTACTACTCCTGACTTCTCCACGGTCGGAATGACGACAGCTACATCAAGGTCGCCCTTACTCTCGTCGTGACCTACCACAGCACTGCCAAAACGCCGGATCGAGGCTCTAAACCCAACAGCCGTCAGACTTGTGGTCACAAATAATATCTCTTTTTCTGCTCGTCCCAACATAACACTTTCCTTTATTATTCAAATCTCATCCAAATCCGAGAACACCATACTTATTTCCATTACAATTCAAAATCCTGCCTGCCTTTTGTTTGGTAGGCCGCATCCCATCCTTACAACAATATTATATCGTCAAACGATTGAAAGATAAAGCATTTTATTCTTAAAATCCGCAATCACAAATCGCAAATCGGAAATCAGCAATTGCACTATCTGCTACCCGCTGTACGTTATAAATGGCTATAAATGCTTGTTTCCTGCTTGCAATTCTTCTATAATCACTACCGGATTGTGTGGCTATAAATAAGGAGATGCCCGTTGACCTATTCGACTTCGCTCAGGGTCATCCTGAGCGACTGAAAGGAGTCGAAGGATGAAAGTCGCATTAATTGGATTATTACAGTCCGGCAAAAGCACTATTCTGTCGGCTATAAGCGGTAGGGCGATGCCCCCTGTCGGCTCAACCGCTATTGAAGAGGCAATTGTGCCGGTGCCGGATGAAAGAATCGACTGGCTTGACAAATACCATAAGCCAGAGAAAATAACGCACGCGACAATCGACTGCCTTGACCTGCCCGGTTTTAACTTTACCGATGACCACGGCCGGGCGGCTGCGAGACGGGTGATTGCTCAAATAAGAACCGTTGATATGCTTGTTTTAGTGGTGCGGGCGTTTGAAAATCCTGCGGTGCCGCCTTATCGGGAAGCAATCGACCCCGTCAGGGACTTAATAGAATTGCAGACCGAGCTGCTACTCTCGGATTTGGAGCTTGTAACCACCCGTATAGAAAACCTCGAAAAGCAGGCGCATAAGCCCACAAAAACCCAGGCACAGGACAAGGCGGAACTGGCACTGCATAAAAAATTGCAGGAGACAATTGAGTCGGAAAAGCCAATCATTTCGGCTATTGAGACCGACGCGCAGCGCGAGATAATCAAGTCTCTGGGCTTTTTGACCTTAAAGCCGATTGTGGTCGTTGTCAATGTCGGCGAAAACCAATTAGATAAGAAATTTGATTTTAGCGGACGGCTGGATGGCTCGGTGCCGGTTACAACAATGTGTGCCGAGCTGGAGTATGAGCTTGCGCAATTGGATGCCGGCAGCAGGCCGGAGTTTATGGCTAATCTGGGCATCACTGAGCCGGCGGCAAATAAATTCGTCAAAAGCTGCTACGCAGCAGCGGGGCTAATTAGTTTTCTGACCGTTGTCTCGGATGAGCTGCGCGCCTGGCCGATAAAAAAGGACACCATTGCAGTTGACGCAGCAGGCAAGGTCCATACCGACATCAAACGCGGCTTTATAAGGGCCGAAACTATGGCCTTTGACGACCTCAAATCGCTTGGCAGTGAAAAGGCAGTCAAAGCCGCCGGCAAAATCCGGCTCGAAGGCAAAGATTACATCGTTCAGGATGGCGACATAATCAATTTCAGGTTCAACGTGTAGATAAACCCCGTTAGAAAACTTGGATGGGTTTTTAAACCCCACTCGCACAATAATATTTTTACCTGACCTGAAGGAAAGGATTTTTTTCTAACGGGGTAAATAATATCGAATTGCAGGGTTTGCTGGAATGCTTTCGCAAAAATTTCTCTTGTCTCTGACGGCGTTGCTTATATCCGTTGTCCTATTTTCCTGCCCACATTCAGAGCGGTTCATCGCCACGCCTTGTTACACATACAAGGTTATTGAAACTTACCCGCACGACCCTTGTGCTTTCACACAGGGGCTGGCATTTGAAAACGGCATAATGTATGAAGGGACAGGACTCTTGGGGTATTCGACTCTGCGTAAAGTGGACCTGACCAGCGGCAGTATTCTGCTGGTAAAAAAGGTCCCGGCTGAATTCTTCGGCGAAGGCATAACCATTTGTGGCGACAAGATTATCCAGTTGACCTACAAATCGCGGGTCGGATTCGTCTATAAAAAAGATAACCTTCAGCCCCTGCGCACGTTCAATTATCCAACCGAGGGCTGGGGTATAACGTATGATGGAAAACATCTGATTACAAGCGATGGCACATCAACGTTGTATTTTCTAAATCCTGACACATTTGAAGAAATTGGCCGTATCGAAGTGCTCGACCGCAGGATTGCCGTGGAGGGGCTAAATGAGCTTGAATATGTCGGGGGAGAAGTCTATGCGAATGTCTGGCCGACGGAGCGCATCGTGCGAATCGACCCGAAGACAGGCAGGGTCGTTGGCTGGATAAATATGAAAGGCCTCTCGAGTCTGCTGGGTGGGGGCGAAGAAATTGATGTTCTTAACGGCATCGCCTACGATGCTGTCGGCGACAGATTATTCGTAACCGGAAAATTGTGGCCCAAACTCTTTGAAATAAAACTTATCCCCTTGAACTAATCATGGCAAAAGCAATAAATTTTTGCTATAAAGAGGCACTGTTCTGCTTCAGGTTTAATATGTAAATAGGATTGGAGCAGATTTTGGTGGGTAAAAAACGCCTAATACCATGAACTGTTTTGGATGGCGCCAAATATTACCAACATAAAAGTAAACATCTTTTTTAGAACCACAAATGTCATTCAACCACTTCTGCTTTATTTTTTCCAATAGCTCCTCTCCCTTATATTTACGTCGCCAGCGCCTGTATGACTCATTTAGCTCCCAATCATGGATTTTCAATTTATGGCTGGGACAATCAGGACATTTATGACACCGAAACTTATAGTAAAAAGTGAACGGTATTTGTTCGATTGGCTTTAGTTTCTTATCGAAGAAGCGGAGTTGATTATAGGCTGCTTGGTGCTTCTTCTCATTTTGCACGATTGATTTTTTGAAAGTTAATTCTATATCTGTAGGCTTGAATACCCCAAGCGATTTGCCGCTTGATATTTCTGCAAGAATTGCGCAAAAAGAAGGAGAAAGTGTTGGGAGAACAATTTCTTTTCTCTCCTTCCATTGATCAGCAGTACCTATTATTTTTTCGACCTTTATGCTGTCCTGATCGACTTTGTAACTTTCCACCCGTTTGTCTCTATGGGGTTTTCCACACTTTACGGTAATAATACTATACTTTGGAAACTTTTTATCGTCTTCAAGAAGCCGAAAAGGTATCGGGTATAATCTTATCCAGTTCCCAGTGGTTAGGTCTATTCCTGCGCAGCAATTTGTCTCTTGATGTTTTTCAGAAGGGTTCGGGGGTGCTTTTACGGTAATCAGAATTGTCTTGTTCTCGATGACCAAAGTTATCCCTCCGCAAAAAGGGGTTATAGATTTATTATTTGTAGGCCATTACCGTCTCGTTCTTTTATTATCTCAGCGACAAGCTTTCGGTGGCACTGTTCTGCAACAC
>CAZKOQ010000087.1:0-10708 GCA_964554425.1 uncultured Pirellulales bacterium
CCAACGGCCATAGAATGATATCGCGGGGTTTGCTTTTTCTCGTGCCAGGCAGCAGCTCAAATATCGCAATACCGCAGGCAAAGCCGGAGGCGGTTACTACAGGTGCCGACAGCCAACAGAGAGCTTTTGCAAACGAGGGGCCTGATTTAAGGACTGGAATGGCAATAAACATCCAGCCGGTATAAAAAATACCTGCGAAAATAACAGAGATGATGATTCTAACGAACAAGCCAAAGAAGCATTTACGGCTCATAATACACGCTATATTATATTTTTGTTGTAGTCCTCAGTTTTTGCGTTTTCGTGGCCGGTTTTTCTGAGCGTTGTCTACCTTTCAAATAGGTCTGTGTTAATCAGTGAAATCTGTGGTTCATTTTATTTATTTTTCAAGTAGGTCAAGGCACAACTGCGACCAGGTTTCCATAGAATCCCGGACCTTGCGCAGCTCTGCTGGACTCATAAAGGCCATCTGCGTAATCACCTGCTCACGCCTGCTGACGCTCGGCGAGTCCAGAATCCAGTGGTGAACTATTCCTAAGTGCACGCTTCCGACCTCGGTGGAGTCATCATTAAGCAAAGCAACAATTTTATCGGTGTGGCCGGCTTCTACGGAGACCTCCTCAGCCACCTCTCGCTCGACGGCGCTGCGGTAGGCCTCGCGGAAGTCCGAACTAAACAGGGGCATATCATCAGCGGGATTTATATGGCCTCCTATGCCGATTGACCTCAGTCCCGTAAGCCGGGCCTCCCCTGCCCGTCTGCCTCGGACGTAGCTAAGGTATTTGCCGTCGCAGCTCATTATCACGTATGGAATAATCTGCTTATAGCTTGGGTCGGCTTCCGCCTGCGACCTGGGTATAAAACGCGGAACGCCCGGAACGAAGAGCTTGTCGAGATATCGCCGGACGTCAAAGGTCAAGCCCTGGAACATCCCTGCCTGCTCAAGGACTTTTCGCTCGACAACCAGCACCTGTTCTTCCTGCACCATTCTGTTAATTCCTTTTCGGGAAATTGGTGGGCTTTAGCTCTCCCTACAATATCTACGGTTATGAGATTGCCACGCTCATCTGCGCCTCACTCGCAATGACATTACTATCCGCTGCACGCTATACGCTATTTCTATTCGGTATGATGAAGTGTTCCGGCACAGGAAATTGCGAGCACAGAAGCAGTGCTTCTCTGCCGACCTGCTCAATCGCCGACTCTTTGTCGATATTTTCAGCAACCCTATTTATGAAAGTCGCAATCTGCCGACATTCCTCCTCTTTCATTCCCCGCGTAGTAATCGCCGGCGTCCCCATTCGCAGACCGCTCGGGTCTGCCGGCGGAGCAGGGTCGCCGGGCACCGTATTGTAATTGGTAACAATCCGGGCCCTATCCAGCGCCTTGGCTAATTTTTTGCCGCGGATTCCCTTGTTCCTCAGGTCAATTAAAATCAGGTGATTGTCCGTCCCGCCCGTCATAAGGTTGAAGCCATACTCAAGCAGTTTCTCAGCCAGCGCTTTTGCATTTTTGACTATCTGCTTTGCGTATTCGACGAACTCCGGCGTGTCCGCCTCTGCCAGCGCCACCGCTATCGCCGTTAGCGTGTGCATGTGCGGCCCGCCCTGAAGACCGGGGAATACCGCCCTGTTCACCTTTTCCGCATGCTCGGCCTTGCATAAAAGCATCCCGCCACGAGGCCCCCGCAGCGTCTTGTGTGTCGTGGTCGAAACTATGTCGGCGAACGGCACCGGACTTTTGTGAATCCCCGCCACCACAAGGCCCGCAACGTGGGCTATATCGCTGACATGATATGCACCCACGCTCTTGGCTATCTGCCCGAATATCTCAAAGTCTATCTCCCTCGGATACGCCGTCGCGCCGGAAATAATTATCTTGGGACGATGCTTCTTGGCAAGCTCCTCAATCACGTTAAAGTCCAATCTACCCGTATTTTGGTCCACAGGATAAGAAACAGATTTATAGAATTTGCTTGTTACCGACACCTTCCATCCGTGCGTAAGGTGTCCGCCGTGCACAAGAGACAGACCCATAATTGTCTCACCCGGCTCTATCAGTGCCGAATACGCCGCCAGATTTGCAACCGACCCTGAATAGGGCTGCACATTCGCATGCTCGGCCTTGAATACCTTCTTCGCACGCTCCTGCGCCACCTTCTCAATAAGGTCCGTAACCTGCTGGCCTTCATAATATCTCCTACCAGGATAACCTTCGGAATACCGGTTCGTCAGGCAGCTCCCGCTGGCCAGCATCACCGCCTTGGATACGTAATTTTCGGATGGAATAAGGCGAATTGAGCCACTCTCAAGGGCCTCTTCCTGCCTTATAAGCTCATATATCTGCGGGTCATACTGCTCAAGGGCCGTCTTCATAATTATCTCCTGAAGTTCTTTACATAAATTATGTTAGGTCTGCTACACGGCAACCACATCTTCCGCCTTTTTATAGCATAGCCCCATTTTTTATACAAATATTTATTTGTTGATTAAGGGATACGATGTTCCCTTCCCATCCCATCCCAGTGGCGGTTAAAGAATTTTCTTGATTTTATCGGCCTTATTTAATAAGAAGTTCAGTTGTGGAGACTCTGTTAAAAAGCAGCAAGAAAGACCCGCGGTCGATATGAGGAGTTGGGTATTATGAGAAATAAAGTATACTCAATTCTGCTATTCGCTGGAATCTTACCCATCTTGATGCCGCCTCCTGTTACTGGTAACTCGGCCAGCATTAGTACTTATACAATTTGCCAGTATGGTGGCGATTTCAATTTGCGCATTCCTGCTGACCCGAACAATACCAACACTACAAGAGGGTGGATGGACGACGCCGTTATTCAAATCCCCGACCATTTCACCATCGCCGACCTTGACATCTCTATTACTGTAACGCACACGAAGGTATTTGACCTGCAGATTTTCCTGCAAAGCCCTGCAGGAACCAGGCTGTGCCTGAACAGCTATAACCTCGATGAATATTTTAACGGAGAAAACTACACGCAGACCGTCTTTGACGATGAAGCCGAGATTCCAATTGAGCAGGCCCTGCCGCCTTTTACCGGCCAATTCAGGCCTGAATCAGGCACTCTCCTGAGCTCGTTTGATGGCCAGGATGCATTCGGCGGCTGGCGATTGCAAATCTACGACTGCTGGTTTGCCGACATGGGCACCTTAGACAATTTCCAGCTCGTAGTTACTAGAGTTGAAGCGTTTAGCGGGGCAGGTTCAGGGACAGAACAAGACCCGTATATAATCACAAATGTTTACCAGCTTCAGGAGATGAATAATGATTTGGATGCCTGGTACGAGTTAAGTAATGACATCGATGTTTCTGAAACGAAAAATTGGAACGGTGGGGCAGGTTTTACACCAATAGGCAATCAGCATAGTTATTTCACGGGCCATTTTGATGGCAAAGGACACAAGATAACCGGTTTATATATAAGTAGAAGTTCCAGCGATTCTGTTGGATTGTTTGGATTAACTAGTTCGGGAAGTGTGATTAAGAATGTCGGTTTGGTGAATGTCGATGTCAACGCCGTAAACGGATATGGTGTCGGCGGGCTGGTGGGAGGCAATACCAGCACGATAACGAACTGCTATTCCACAGGCAGCGTCTCAGGATACAATGGTGTCGGCGGGCTGGTGGGAGTAAATTACGGCAACGGCACGATAACTAACTGCTATTCCACAGTCAGCGTCTCAGAATACGATTGCGGCGGCGGGCTTGTGGGAGAGAACAATGGCAATATCAGCAATTGCTATTTTCTTAGTATCAGCGGGCCGAATAACGGTTATGGCGCACCGCTCACGGATGGACAGATGAAACAAAAAAGCAGTTTCGTCGGCTGGGACTTTGAAAACGTTTGGAATATTATTGAAGGGCAGACTTGTCCTTTTCTGATAAGTCAGATGGTGCGGCCAGTGGATGGATGGTTAGTCCAGCGGTTTGACTTTGACGAAGATGTTGGATACCAGGGTCATGAGGGAATAGATGTTGATTCTGGTATTGAGGGTAAGAATGTTGTTGCTGCCGCCGATGGCGTGATAGCTTATGTTCATCGCAGCATCACAAGCGGTGCTGGTCTGTGGGTATGGATATGTCATGGTGTGGTTCCTAGTTTGAACGGAAACCTGCAGGCAGATATCTCAACAAGATATTTACACTTAAAGGATATACCCGACGAAATTCTGCCTGGTGCGGAAGTTATTAAGGGAAGAACAGTTATTGGCAAGGTTTCAAATACTGGTGATGGTTTGTGGAAATGGCGTTTCCCTCCTCATTTGCATCTTGAAGTAAGGCAAGGGGGTAGTCTTGATGACATAATGACTGGAAAAATAACCTACAAAAATACAACGGCTTTGAATCCCCTGCGGTTTGTTGAGTATGAAGATAGATACAAAAAGGCAAAGAGTCTAACTATTCTACCACATAGTCCTATTGATTTGATTGTTGAGGATCCTGATGGTCTTATTATTAGCAAGGGTATCGTTGAGTTTCCCGCAACGAGTTATTTCGAGATACCTATCGATGAGGAAGAAAATCCTGGATACGAATTTATTGCTATTGATAACCGAAAGCAAGGCAAGTATTCGATAAAAGTCATACCAGAACCGAATGCATTGCCTACCAACACATATAGTCTGGAAGCAACAATAGACGGCCAAACTATGGTTTTGGCTGAAGATGTTCAGATTCAGGATATTCCAGCAGAACCATATCAAGTTGAATCAAAGCTCATTTTTTCAGATTTTGACAACGATACTGATGTGGACTTTGCTGACCTTGCCAAGATAAGTTACCACTGGCTTTCCCAAGATTGCAATTATCCGGACTGGTGTGAAGGAGCAGACCTGAACTACAATCATTTTGTGGACCTTATCGACATTAGTCTTTTTGTTGAACATTGGCTTGAAGGGCTTTGACAATTGACTATTTTCTATTGACTATTGACTATTTTTTGAGATTGCCACAGCCGGCAAAGAAGCCGGCCTTACAATAACAAACACTGGATTCCGGCCCGTTCGACTCCGATGAATCGGGACTCAGGGCGGGCCTTGCACGGGAATGACAATTCTTCAATAGATTCCTCGTCTGCGCTCGGAATGACAGACCCTCAGTTAAACTGGGGGCTAACCAAACCCGGCCCCGTCTGTGGCGGGTTCCCTTCCCATTCCATTATTTATCGATTATTTGTTGACAATTTTCCATCATCTATTACCATAAATGCACAAAACAATGTATCAGAAACGTGGAACTCTTTACAACGTATGTCACCGGAAGATAATGCTCAGGAATTAGCAAAGGCAAAGGCTTTTTTCGATAAAGCGCAGACAGAAGCCCAGAAAGGCAACTTCGCTTATGCCATCGATATGTATCTCCAGGGTCTGCGTTACGCCCCTGATGCGCTGGAAGAAGGCCATCTGCCTCTGTGTGAGCTGGCTCTGCAACGCCGGGGTAAAGGCGGAAAAAAACCTTCAATAGTCGAAAAGGTAAAGCGAATGGGCGGCAAAACACCCCTCGAGCAGATGCTCAACGCCGAATACCTTTTCGCAAAAGACCCCGAGCACATCCCTTACGCCGAGGCAATGTTAAAAGCCGCAGTGCAAGGCGAATATAGACGGACCGCCAACTGGATTGCCAACCTTATCTTCCAGACCAACAACGCCGCCCAAAAACCATCCGCACGAACATATATCCTGTTAAAAGATTGTTACGCAGCTCTGGGACAATTCGATAAGGCCCTGGCCGCTTGCCAGCGTGCCGCCAGACTCAGGCCCGAAGATGGACAGTTGGCGGAGGACTTCAAGAACCTCTCCGCCGAGCTGACTATGGTTAAAGGCAAATACGACACCGAGGTTGACTTCAGGGAATCCATCAAGGACCGCCAGGAGCAGGAAAAACTCCACGCTCAAAGCAGCGTCGTAAAAACCGATGACTACCGAACATCCGCCGTTGAAGATGCCAGGAAGCGACTCGCCAAAGACCCCTACCTTCCGATGAACATATTCGCCCTTGCCGACGCCCTCTCAGACTTCGAAACCGACAAAGCCGAGAACGAGGCCGTAGCGATGCTCGAAAACGCATATAAAACCAGGGACGATTTCAGCTACAAGCAGCGGGCAGGCCAAATCCGCATAAAACAGCACAGACGAAAAATAAGAGAGGCACGGGCCGCCCTCGATGTCAATCCCAATGACGCACAAGCCAGAGCCAAGCTTGAAGAGCTAATCGCTCAGCTAAGCAATACTGAATTGGAACATTACCGCCTTTGTATAGAGAACTACCCGACCGACCTGCAGTATAAATACGAATATGCAGTCCGTCTGGCCCGCAATAAACACTACAACGAGGCGATACCGCTCTTTCAGGAAGCTCAAAAAGACCCCAGGCGAAAAATCCCGTCAATGAATATGATGGGCTTCTGCTTCTTTATGAAGGGCTGGTTCAACGATGCAATCGACATATTCACGCAGGCGATAGAATCTTACGAAATAAAAGAGGACACAGTCGCAAAAGAGCTGCGGTATAATCTTGCCCGCGCATACGAAGAACAGGGCGATACCGAAAAGGCCCTGGAACTCTATCGCAAGCTCGCCCAGCTCGATTTTGCATACAAAGACGTCAGCCATCGCGTGGACAAGTTAAGAGGACCCAAAAGTTGAGAACTGTTCGCTCGGCGAGCAAAAAACGCTTCACGTAGCTAACACATTGCCGAGCATTTTCAAAATAACGATAAATTTTTAGGAGACCAGAGTGGCACATTCGTTATCAGCTAAAAAAAGAATAAGGCAAAACGCAAAAAAAAGAGCAATCAACCGGGCCCGCAAAAGCCAGGTGAAGACACAAATCAAGCGTCTTGAGGCAGCTTTATCTGCCGGCAACCTCGAAGCAGCAACCGCGCAATTCCGTCTGGTCGCCCAAAAGCTCGACAAAGTCGCTTCAACAAGCACAATGCACAAAAGGACCGCTGCACGGAAAAAATCTCGCCTTGCCAAACGGCTTAACGCCCTTAAGGCAAAAACGGGTCCCGCACAGCCGGCATAGACATCTGGTATGGATAAGCGTCTCCACTTACCCATCCAGCCGCCATATCTTCGCGCCGTCTTGCCCTTGACTTTGTGCCTCCGCTCCTTTATGGCTGCGTGCCCGCGACAAAATTGTCTATCGAAAATTGTAAATTTTAATGCCTGAAATCTTCAAAAAAAGGATAATCGAATTACTCAAACACGCCGACTACGAGCCGGTCAAACTTCACCAACTGGCCAGAGCGTTGGGCGTCGGTTCCCGCGAATATCCTGCCTTCAAACTGGCTTTTGACCAACTGCACCAGGCAGGCCACGTAGTCATCGGTGCCGGCAACCTGGTTTCCGTCCCTTCATTATCAGGCCGAATCGTCGGCACTTTTAGAGCAAATCCAAAGGGCTTCGGCTTTGTAACTCCGCTTGAGCCCGGCGCACACGCCGACCTATTCATCCCCCCCCACGAAACCGCCAACGCAATGACAGGCGACATCGTCGCCGCCAAAATTACACAAAAAGGCAAACGTGATGGCCGAATGCGCTACAGCGGCCAGGTCATCGAGATTCTTGAACGTGCCCAAAACCGATTTATCGGCACTTTATCAAAAGAACCGCAGGGCTGGCTCGTCCAGCCGGATGGGACGAGCTTTGTCGAGCCGATCTCAGTCGATGATATTACCGCAAAAGCCGCCCGACCCAAAGATAAAGTCGTTGTCGAGATACTCACCTATCCGACTGAAAAATATTTAGCACGCGGCGTAATTATCGAAGTCCTCGGCAAGGCAGGTCAATACGATACCGAAATACAATCTATAATCCGCCAGTATCATTTGCCCACCGAATTCGATGACGCCTGCCTCCAGCAAGCACGCACCTCCGCTGCACAATTTGCCCCTCCGCACACCGATACACGAGAGGATATCACCGACAAAGTAATAATTACAATCGACCCGCCCGATGCCAAAGATTTCGACGATGCCATTAGTCTCGAAAGAAACTCAAAAGGCAACTGGGTCCTCGGCGTGCACATTGCCGATGTAAGCTTCTTTGTGCCGCAGGGTTCGCCACTCGACATTGAAGCAAAAAACCGCGGAAACAGCGTGTATCTGCCCGGCAAAACCATACCTATGCTGCCGGAGGTCCTGAGCAACGGCATCTGCAGTCTCCAGCCGGACCAAAAACGCTTCGTCAAAAGCGCCTATCTAACTTACGAGAATAATGGCAACGTCCTCTCCCGCAGATTTGCCAACAGCATTATGTGCTCAGCCCAGCGCCTCACTTACCAACAAGCCGATAGAATTCTAAAAGGCCACACAAAAGACGCCAAACCCGAGGTCATCAAACTGCTTAAAAATATGGAAACGCTCAGCAGGTCTATTGAAATCCGCCGAACGAAAAATGGAATGATACATCTGGATTTGCCTGAGACGGAGCTGGTAATGGATAAATCAGGCCGGGTCGTTGACGCCCACCCCGCCGACAACAGTTACCCCCATACAATCATCGAGATGTTTATGGTCGAGGCCAACGAGGCGGTCGCCTCACTTTTAGACCGGCTCAACATCCCCTTTCTTCGGCGAATCCATCCGGAGCCGGACGCCTTGAGTTTGAAAAACCTGGCCCAGCTTGTCAGGGGCTTCGGCCTCCACCTGCCGCGAAATCCCGACCGCTTCGCAATTCAGGACCTCCTCGCCGCCGTCAAAGGCGTCGATTGCTCCTTCGCAGTCAATCTCTCCGTACTGCGGAGCTTAGAAAAGGCCCAGTATGCCCCCACCCACATAGGTCACTTTGCACTCGCCTCTGACCATTATTGTCACTTCACCAGTCCTATACGCCGCTATGCCGACCTGCTGGTCCATCGTGCACTGGAATGTTTCCTGCATAACCGCACAGACCTGGCCAAGCAGGCATCTTCGGCGATGGACTTAGCCGAGATCGGAAAGCACATCACGTTCACTGAAGAAAGGGCCGACGATGCGGAGGACGAGCTAAACACCGTTCTTATCCTGCAAATGTTAAGTGACAGAATCGGTGACGAGCTCGACTGCGTCGTTACGGGCCTGACTAACTTCGGCGTCTTCGTTCAGTCACTAAAGCTCGGCATAGAAGGCCTCATCCGCACACCTGACCTCGGCCCAGACGATTGGAAATACAACCAGGATGCACAGTGCATCATCGGTCAACGCTCTGGATTTACTATTCGTCTCGGCCAAGCGGTTAAAGTGCTCATCGTCTCAGTGAACATCCCCGCCCGCCAGTTGAATCTGGCCCCAGTTAAACCATTGGTCAGTCCCGCCGCAGAAAAAAAGAAAGGCATAACAGCAAAAAAGTCCGGAAAAAGAAAACGAAGGAGTCGTTAGCTCCGCCACTATTTATTGGTGGATTTTCCGGAGAGTTACATGCACAACGATATACAAAGTGCCGGTCATAGGGCGGCAGATAGGTTTTGTTGACATTCTGCAGAGTGAAATAAGCAATGCGCAAAAAAATTGTAGCTATCGTAGGCAGTTATCGTAAGGGTGGGATTATCGACAGCGCTGTTTCTGCTGTCCTTAATGGCGCTGAAGCCAAGGGCAGTGAAACGAAGAAGATTTATCTGGTCGATAAGCATATTGAGTTTTGCAAGAACTGTAGAATTTGCGTTCAAGAAAAGACCTGTGAAACAAGAGGCAAGTGCACGCACAATGATGACATAGAAGAAATATTACGGGAGATTGACAACGCTAATGGAGTAGTTTTAGGGTCACCAATTAACTTCTTTAACGTAACGGCTCTTATGAAAAAGTTTATTGAAAGGCTGCTGCCATATTGTTATTGGCCGTGGGGCAGGACAATACCCAAGTATCGAATAAAGAAAAGCAAGATGAATAAAAAAGCGGTTACTGTTACATCAAGTGGGTGTCCGGCATGGCTGGGTAGAATCATTTTTTCAGGCGCACCAAGTGTATTGAAAACAGCAGCAAGATGTGTTGGGGCAAGCGTGGTTAAATCCTTTTATTTTGGGATGGTTCGCAGGAATGAAAATTCACAGTTATCTGAGAAAGCATTGCTTAAGGCATATAAGGCTGGCCAAAAATTAGTCTATTAATGCAAGCTGAGGTATAGACTGAATTATAAACGCCATTTCAGTAAAGTATAAAGAAAAGCATAACAGCAAAAAAATCCAAAAAGGCAAGGCGAATGAGAAATTCCGGATGAAGCCCGCCTTAAAGAAAATAATCGGAGTCATACTGATTGTCCTGGGTCTTGCGGCTTTGCTTACCCCTTTTACTCCCGGCTCATGGCTTGCACTGATAGGACTGCAGCTCGTGGGCTTGGGTTTTTTGCTGGAAAACAGATTCAGCCGCGCGATAAAGAATAAATTCAAGAATAGCTTCGAGAACCTGAAAAGAAAAGTCAGGCAAATATCGCATCGCAAGCAACCGCCGTCGTAAACGAAAGACCCGGAATAGATACCCCGCTCCGGCGGACAAGATGCAATTACTCATAACCATACTTTTTAATAAACCATTTTTTCCCTATCTGGACTAAAAAAAGATAACTAACAACGATAAGGAAAAGGGCTATAAAATACGTTGGCGGCGGAGTGACAAATCCAAAAAACTTACCCAGCGGAGTAAGCGGTATTATTAACCCTATTGTTACAATGTAAATGGAGGTGAACATCAAAAACTGGCTCGGCTTAC
>CAZKOQ010000088.1:0-10425 GCA_964554425.1 uncultured Pirellulales bacterium
TGGACATCGCCAATCCTCCTATTAAAAAAGACCCTCTAATAACTCGATTGTATAGGAATTTGTATTTTTCGGACAGTCCTCCATAGGCGGATTGTTAATCCGTGTCTTGCCTATCTTCTACCTTTGTGTCTTGGTGACTTTGTGGCAAGAAAAAATATTCTTTGTCTGTGTCAATCTGTGTTTTTTTACAAGCTCTCAGGGAAGCAGGAAAGAGCTTACGTCCGTGCAATACTCCTCCTACTTACCCTATCAAGCTTATTACTCCTCCTTACAGTGTCCTTCTTCTTCTCATCCAGCCGACAAAAGCCACGCCAATGCTTCCCAGCAGAATAGCGCCGGGAGCAGGAATTAGAACACCAGCGAAATTGTCTAAAGTCGTCTCTTCATTGACACCACCGTATGTCTCGCGCCCTTCGTTCCAAAGAATCTTAGTTATTGGAGTGTCGGAGGTGATACCGAAGAACACCGGTGTAGACTCGGTCGGACCGGTTTGGGATACATTGATAGATGCACTCGAAGCGTCGGCAAAGAATACATCCATACGTCCCGGCACCGGGGCTCCAGGGTACCAATCATCAATATCGAAGCTGACGGCCGAATAGGGAAGGGATAGGTTTATCTCATAGTAAAGGTTGCCGGCTATGCGTGTTGAGGCATCATATGCAAAAAGTACCATATCTCCAGGGTCCTGCCAAGCTTCGACCTTACTTGCATTCGACGTGACGCTTACCCCTGGGAGTATCTCAACATTGCGTAAATTGTCCCCGGCTGCATAGGATTCAAAATCTTGTGTCAAAATTGGGCCTCCAGCGGCAGCAGAGAACGCTGTATAATCAGTATAAACCGTGAAAGCCGCATTGGCAGGGGCTGACACAACTAAAAGCAGTCCGACTAACATACAAACTGTTATTAACTTTTTCATAATTATCCTTTCAATTTACAGTGTTCTTCTTTTTCTCATCCAGCCGACAAGGGCCACGCCGATGCCTCCTAACAAAATAGCACCTGGAGCGGGAACCAACACTAACTGGTCCTGCTTGCGATAGTCACAGTCGCCCGCATGCCCTAAAGCATATAGATTCATTACAGCAACAGCGCCTCCGTCGTAATTCTGCTTGGCATTGGTTATGCTGCCGAATTGGGTGTCAACCATCGTCAAATATTTATTGTTGGCAGGATTCCACCAAGCCAGGGGCCAACTGACAGAGGGGCGGACCTCGTCTTCAAGACACCACAAGGCGGCCTGAAGTAGGCCGGCGTCCTGGACGCGGCCGGCACCAAGGGCATAATCGTAGCTGGGGAGGGTTCCTTTGGCAAAATTGTAGTATAACCACGCAGTGCCTTTGGAAATGGGGTCGCCAGCAGGTCCTACGCTTCCGTAAATCGCTTTGTTGCTTATCAGCACATCATAAGATGTATTGGTGTTAAAGAATTCAGAACTCTCAACACAGAAGGTCTGAAAACCAGAGCCATATAGTGCTTTAGAGTCGTAAAGCGGGCTTGGGTCCCATCCGGTTGGCACTGCATTGAACTCGCCGCCATTTCGATAACTGAACTTGCTGTTATCATTGTATAATTTGACTGTCGGTCCCGCTAAAGCGGGGGCGGCGATTGCCAGGCAGGCCGCTAAAATTGTTAGCTTGTATATTTTCTTCATCTGGACTCCTTTCCTTTCAAGGGCAGTTCGACTATGCTCACTACGGGGCATAAAAATCCTTAGTTGCCCTCGGTTGGTTTTGTTATATCCTTATAATTCTATCCGCCACACATCCGGCGGATAAATCTCCGTGTCTAACAAAAGATACTGATAATCTGTGTCAATCTGTGAAATCTGTGGTTTTTTACAAGCTCTCAGGGAAGTAGGAAGGAGCTTACGTCCGTGCAATACTCCTCCTACTTACCCTATCAAGCTTATAATTAATCCATAGTTGCTTAAAACTTACAGCATCCTTTTTCTGCGAAGCCAGCCGATAAAGGCAACGCCGATACTGCCAAGCGCAATCGCGCCAGGAGCCGGCACACATACTGTCGCAACATCAACTTTGTCAATGGCGACGCCGCTATCGATGAACCTAAGACAAATTACTTCGCTGTCGTAAATTTGTGGGATGTGGAACTCTATTGTTACATCCTGCCATCCATCCGCGCCCAGAGGTCCTACTACCGCGCTGACCGGGTAATAAAGGACATTACCATCGAATCCATGGAGAACGGTGTAGTTAGCCACATAACCTCCATTGATGGGGTCACATGCACGATACTCCACCTCAACCTGAATGATTTTGGTAAGGAGAGGATTTATGGTATTGTCGATGAATAGGTCTAAGTTAACCCACTCCCCGAACATGACACCCTGTTTACCGTATGCGGTGTTATACCAATGATGAATACTCAGGTCATCACCAATATAGACATCGGCCAGTGCAGAGTTGCCATTTCCGGAGTCTGGCAGAATATCTTCATAGGGAAGGATGGGATCGGTGGTGAAGTCCCACGTTTGGCGTGTGTAATTCTGGCCGTCGGCTGGGCCAATTGTGATATTGGCCATAGCCGGTGCAGCTATCAAGGCACACACTGCTAAAGTAAGTAAAATCCGTTTCATTTTTTTTCTCCTTAATTGTTTTGCGGCAAACGATGCCACACAAAATCTTTCTTTGAAAGAACGCTTATAATTAATTCATTTACTTCTCAGGTCATTAGCGGCGGACTGCGTGCCAGATGAACTAAGGTAAATGAAGTTGAGAAGGGAAAGAGTTGTTTATTTTTTAGAGCCGAATCCCGATTCATAGGGATTCGGATTAAATGCAATAATGGCGTCACGAGTGCAAATTGAGGCAATCTGAAACTGTGCTTGCTTTGCGCAGACTCAGAGTATATGAGATTGCTTCCCCTTCGACTTCGCTCAGGGCTAAAGGCTTTCTGCACTTGCAATGACGGAGGAGTTGCCGGCAGTGGTAGTGACATTGTTTCATCAGGTATTCCTGCTAAGTGGCGGAGCAGGCCGATATATTCTCTTCCTTCAAGCTCGCTTCGCGGGCGGAAAGAGCCATCAAGCTCTATCACGTAAGATAGATTTGCTCCACCTGCGGTGGACTGAATTTGCTTTTTGCTGATAAGATGCGAGGCCAATTGGGGCAGGGCGGTAAATCCGGTCTGGCCAAGCCACAACAAGCCGGCCAATGCCCCAAGCCAAGCCCTGCGGTCTTTGACTAATGTCACGCAGAGAAAGCCGGCCAGGACCAAGAGACCGGTTCCGGGTATTGGCGGGAGAGACTTTGCGTGCATAGATAGGGCTTGCGTGTCGAAATAAGATGGCGGCTTGAAGAGTTCAGCGGCGACACCGGCCAGATGAGGATTGGAGTATTCGCTGATTTGGTTTATTTCGTTGGATAGGAGGCAAGAAGCATCCAGATTTGCAGACAATACTGGCGCAGCGAATTTCCTCTCGCAGTCACCAACCGTTGGCGCAGCGATTGACGACGATGCAAAAAGAAGCGACAAAGATACCAGCAACCCTTTCCTAACGTTGCCTAAAAGCATGTCACCGTCTCCTTACGGAGATTCCTCGTTATCACTCAATAATTTGGTGGCCACCCCCTCCTTAATTGCTGGAGATGGCCTCCTCCTATTCGGAGTAATTTGCTGCTATATACAAGCTGTTAAGATGTCTGTCAAGAAAAATTATAAAAAAATGTGAAAAAATTGTATTTTTTGAAAAATCGCTGTTTTTTAGGACGTTGCGAGAAAAAAGTTTGCACTGCTTGGACTAATACCATTTTGGAAATACTCCAAAAGTGGTAGAGCGCCTTACTCCACGCCGTTGAGCAGGCGAAAATGGGGCAAAGAAAATGCTGAATCTGTCTTGGGGCAAGAAGTTATGTCTGATGAGATTGCTGCTCCCAGCCGACAGGATTTGTGCGCATAACAAAGGGCCGAGGTGTTAATAACCTCGGCCCTTTTTATAGTCAAAACGACTTAAGCATTCTGGTTGCTTCTTGGATTTATTACAACATTCTGCGTCTTCGTAACAATCCAATAAGCCCCACGCCGATGCTGCCAAGCAGGATCGCGCCTGGGGCGGGAATTGCACTAATTTGTCCGCTCAGTCCGCCGCTTACAGGGTCACTGTTTATTCCTTTCAGCAGGTTCCATAACTCTCTCGTTGAGTCACCACTGAACGACATATCAATAGCCAGTCCCATAGCTTCAGCATCAATAAGGCCATCAATGACGACTGAATAGCCTGGAGGAGTGGCGATGAGGTTCGTCAAGTCGCTCTGTGGATTTGCATAAGCAACATAGACAACTGAAATGCTCAACAGACCGCCGCTGCCAAGGTCAGCAGACATTTTGGTAAGGCCCGACACATCGTCGTTGATATACACCTTGCCGTCACCGATAGGCGTCAGCGTTGCAACGATGGTCTTAGCAGGTATTCCTCCTGGTAAACCGCCGGGATAGTAAATCATACCCGATATCGACATCGTTGGCAGGATGACATCGTCACCGATAAGAGCCAAGTCGTAAGGGCTACTCGAATCTACTACGATGTTGTCGAAGCTCATCTCATAGCCGCCGCCTATTTGATAAACGGTCCACGAAGTATATCCTACCTCGGTGCTGAACAACAGCGATGGCACTGCCTGAGAGACGCCGGCAATCGCAAAAGCCAGAATCACCGTTAACAGAAATAGTTTTTTCATTTGAGTTCTCCTTTTTACTTTTCTACTTTTCTACTTTTCTACTTTCTAATTCGTCTGCAGAAAGCAATACCGATGCTAAGAAGCAAAACGGTAGCCGGTTCCGGTATAGCATGCATCTGTCCGCTGATAACTCCGATGACAGGTGAGGAGCTGGAGCCATGAAGCAGCGAATAGAGCGATGAATTGCTATCGCCACTGAAGGCAAGGTCGATATCTAAACCCTGCCCCTGAGCTGCTATCAGCCCATCTATCACCACTGAATAGCCGGGGTGCGGGGTGCTGACCGAGCTCAGGTCGCCTGCCTGGACGGAATATGCCAACATATCCTTCCAGAGATTTAGCATTACACCCGGGGCGAGATGGGCCGCCATCACGTCACCCAGCGAGCTATCCCGAATGGACAGCTTGTCATCAAGTGGGGTCAGAGAGGCAACTATTATATTCACCCCGTTATCGCTGACAACCGACAGCGTCATAGTCGGGATGACAACTTCATCACCTACCAAATTTGCAGACATTGGGTCGGACCAGTCCACGACGATGTTGTCGAAAGCGATTTGGAAGTCACTTCCGGCCTTGCTAACCGTCCAGGATGTTGACCCGACCTCGGTGCTAAAATGTAGCGCCACGGCCTGCGCATCCGGCGAGGTCATAATTGCCATAGCTATCATCGCAATTGTTAATATCCACTTTTTCATAGCTGTTCCTTTTTTACCAAGAACCTAATTTGCTTTCTGCAAGTCCCTTTTCACTTTATAACGTCCTTCTTCTGCGAAGCCAGCCGACAACACCAGCGCCGATGCTGGCAAGAAGAATCGCACCAGGGGCAGGAATTGGCTCTGCCTCTATACGGTCAATCCCTAACTGCCCAAATTGTGGGAAGCCAGGCCACGGTGCCCCTAAAGCAACGATCGTCAGTATGGGGGTGGGTGGTCCTGCATAGGTAGTCTGCAACCAATACTCGTTCTGTGCGGGATTGGAGATATAGATGCTACCCGGCCATTCAAGGATCATAAAGCTGTCATTAGCGATTCCATCGAGATGTCTAATCGTTGCGGATACTACCGGCATTGGGAATCCAAGAACTGCTGCAAAAGGAGCATCGTTCTGACCCCAGACTGTCCTGCACAGAAAATCCGCTGTCGGAGCAGTGCCGGGGGCCATAATATCCTGAGGCGGTATTAGTCCAAAGCCGCCCCAGTTTCCACCACTGGCAGGTGGCTGAACTGGGCCCCAATCAATTAAAAGGTACCCTGCTTCACCCGCAGGTGTTCCGAGGTCAACTACATAGGTTGCCACCGCCGGGGTTGCGGCAACAACCAGAACCACTAAAGCACAAATTGTCATTAACCTGTTCATCATCTTTCCTCCTAAAAACAACTCTTTCTCTTAACTACAAAACACTATGTTTGTGTTCACAAACTTCTTTTTCTGCGGAGCCAGCCAACGAGGCCTACTCCGATACCACCTAACAAGATAGCTCCAGGGGCAGGTATTGGTTGTGCTACGACACGGTCGATGCCCAACTGACCCCACGGATTGAAATATGGTCCCTGTGGGCCGGTTGCGGTGATTGTCAGTGTAGAACCTGCTCGGCCGGTGAATGTTGTTTCAAACCATTGCTCGCCGAACTGTTTCCCAGGTGCAGGAGCAGTGTAAATGCCCCAGAGTAATCCATCAACCTCCACTTTGAAACTGTCGTTGCTGCCGCCATCCAGATGTCTGATGGTTATAGATTGAATTGGCATTGGGTAAGTAATTGATGCGTCTCTTGTGTTTTCCACGGCACCCCAGACTGTTCTCAAAAGGTGGTCCCAAGTCGGTGTGGTGGGTGGCACGTAATTGTCTCCCCCACTACCAAAGCCACCCCAACCTCCTGGGTGTGTAGGTGGTTCAATAGGTCCCCAATTCGTCAGTATATACTGGGCTGGTTCATTTGAACCCAGGTCAACTGTGAATGTCGCCGTCGCCGGGGTTGCGGCGATGGCCAAGACTCCTAATACGATTAACAACTTTTTCATAATCTACCCTTCTCCAAAAATTATTGTCCATCTTCTACTCTACGAATGTGTTGGAAAAAACAAATTGAACTCAAGGTTGCATTTAAGGGCCTTGCGCGCAAAAGACCCTTTACAAACAAGGATGCTTTTCAGGTCGGTTTAGGGGGTCCGCGAGCCCATCGTGCAAAAATAAAAGACGGTGAAAAAGAAATATGGTTGCTGTCGCATCCGACTGTCATCAGACACGCCGACAGCAATATAGACCGAAATTCTCTACTCTTTTTGTCCGGTATCACTCCTTAAACTCCTCCTGATACAGTGCTGTGCAATAGCACAACAAAAGAAGCTGCGCGCCTAAAGCGCACGTATTGTGGATCTGCCCTCCTCCTTGTGGGCTCTTCTTATTTCCTTAACTTTACCAGGAATATGGGTATTATGTCAAGGGAAAAATATGTAAAAATAGAGAATTTAATAAAAATTCAGTAGTTTTACGGTCTCTCTTTTTTAGAAAATTGGGCTATATGTCCTAAAAAAAGGGCATAGGAAAGACCGATTTTGTGTAGCAAAAAGGCAACAAAGTGAAAATATACCCTATATGAGCTATATAAAAAGGGGTAGAATGTGCTTGATACAAGCCGCACGGATGGTTATGAGGGATTTTTTGAGGGAACTCTCGGTATTGTTGGTGATGGAAAGGTTTGGAGTGTCTCTATTATGGCAAAGGGCTTCTATAGAGGGCTTATTTAGTTTTTTCTGCATAGACCTATAAATCATTTCTTACAACAACTAACTGTTCGCTGGGTGTTTGCAAGACAAAGTTAATGGGACGGTGGTGAAATGTGTTTCCTTTTGTTTTTTTAATCAATGGGGGAAGACTAAATCACGTTTTTTCTCAGCAAGACTACAGGTTGAATGGCAAAAAATTCTTAAGGAAATACCATTCGGGACGTTGGGTTAAGTGCAGAGGATTACGAGACGATAGATTTTGCAGTGGAGATGGTGTGTCTGGGTAAAAGGAAGGTGATAAATTGGACATTCGTAAGGTCTTTTTGATAATCAAGTTAACACTTGGTTTGGTGCTGCTTCTTATGGTCGTCAAGACAGCGACTCTGGGGCATCGGCCAAACGAGGTCTTTGTGCCTACCTCGGCCTCCGGTACCGAGAATGCAGAGGCGGTTCTACAGACCGTGCGCGCCAGGGCTGTTGCTGAAGATTACTCTGTTATACTCAATCGAAACATCTTTGGTGACGTCAATTCTGTGTTGAGCGCCAACAAGTCCTTGTTAGACGAAGGTGCGGAGGGACTTTTTCAGCCAGCGGAGCAAGAGCTTGGAATAGCATTGGTTGGTACTGTCTCCGGCGGCCCAGAGGTTTCTCGTGCTGTTATAAAAAACATTAAAACCCAGATACTCGATTTATATCGAATGGGCCAAATGGTTGCCGGTGCCTACGTTGAACGTATTGAAAAAAATGCTGTAGTTTTACTTCATAATGGACAAAGAAAAACACTGACACTCAAGAACGGTGAAAGCACCGGAACAAGTTTTCAGACGCCGCCGTTGAAAGTTGCTGCCCAGGCACCTGGGATACCTAAAGACGATTCACCGCCTCCACAGGTGCCTTCGCATATTTCGGTGAACGTTGGACAGATAGAGTCGTTGCTGGGCAAAGCCGTTATTGAACCTTATGTTGTTAAAGACCGTGCAGAGGGATTGAGGATAACCGGACTGGAAGGGGTAAGCGCAGCGAAAGACCTCGGATTAAGAAACGGTGACATTATTTGTGCCGTCAACAGACAGCATGTGACCAGCAAGCAAAAAGCTTTCCAGATTTTCAAAAAAGCGAGGTCTCAGCCAATCATAGAAATTGAGCTATTGCGCGGTAATGAATCCAAGAAACTTACGTTCAACTTGCAATAACCGGCAAAGTCCCAGGAGAGTAGGTGACGCGAATGCCTGTAAAAATTTGGAATACGCCTGTGAGGAAAATGCAGAAGCCGTTAGAGATTCTGATTTGTTTCGTTTGCACACTATTGGTAAATTGCACCGGCTGCAAGTCAAACTTCGACGTGCTAAGTCAAACCGATTCTGAGCGTGTGGCAGTTACCCCGCTGCAGGAGGACGTTACCAGACCGAGCAGGAGCGATATTTCCAATGACTCAGTTGGCCAACAGAGTGTGCAATTTGCCCGAACCGATGTTGACCCTGCAGGCAAAAACAGCTCCGTAAATCCAACACCTTCCCTTGCAGCTTCCACGAATGCCTCCGGAGGTGTGGAAAATCTATCCCAGGCCGTGTCAGCCCATAACAGGATTGTATCGTTGCCCGAAGAAAAGCAAATTCGCTCAATCACGGAGGTCTCGCCGCCAGCCGGTGCGAGCATTATGGCTCCGCAACAACTATCGGCAGAGACATCATTGAATTTGCCTGCGCTTGACAAGCCTGGTATGGCCGATGAGCTTGTTTCCGTGAACTTTGACCAGGTGGACATCCGCACTGTTCTGAAAACAATTGGCGATATAACAGGTATTAACTTTGTTGTGGATGAGAATGTCCGTGGCACTGTAACCGTGATGTCGCCCACAAAGATACGCCTCGGTGAGGTTTATAGGTTCTTGGAATCGATTCTGGAAGTGCAGGGGTGTGCCGCTGTGCCGGCTGGGGACATTGTCAAGATAGTCCCAAAAACCGAGGCGGCTAAACGCAACTTGCTGGTCCGTGTCGGCAGCGACCCATCGTCAATTCCTCAAAATGATTCTGTTGTCACCCAGATAATGCCGTTTAATTACGCTAACGCCGCCGATGTCGGCCAGATTATTCAACCTCTCTTGAGCACAGGCGCACAGATGGCGACATATCCTACGACAAATTCGATAGTCATCACCGGCACATCTTCAAATATTCATCACATTGCCAAGATTATTCAGAAGCTCGATGTCCCTGGCTCGAAAGAACAGGTCACCGTATTGAGCTTGAAATTTGCCTCCGCACAGGTCATTAGTGACCAGATAGCCAATATAATGGAGAAAGGCAAAGGTGCTTTGTCTCAAGGCGCCCGCACTCGGAACGCTTCTCAAACTGAGGGAGGTTTGAAAATCCTGCCGGATATGAGGACCAATTCGATAATTGTAATTGCCGCCGCCCAGGAAACGGAAACGGTCAGAAAATTAGTTGAGCAGCTTGATGTTCCCCGGCCTCTCGGCACAAGCAATGTCCACGTGATATATCTCAAAAACGCACAGGCCAAAGAGGTCGCCCAATCGCTCACATCTGCCCTGGCAAATCTAAAAGTTGCCGGTGCACTCGAAGCTATCCAGCCAGTTCAGGTTACCGCTGATGAGGGGACAAATGCTTTGATAATCGTGGCTTCATCGCAGGATTTTGAGGTTATTTCCGCCATTGTAGAGAAGCTCGACATTGTCCGTGAGCAGGTCCTCGTTGAGATGCTTATTATGGAGGTAAGTGAGGATGCCCTCAAGGAAATAGGCGTTGACTGGGCTACTCTTGACCAGGCGGTCGAGGGAAGTGTTCGGGGCTTCGCCAGCACAAATTTTGGCCTGCGGCCCGATGCTGCCACCGAAGACCTTGCTGGTCTGACTGTCGGCATGTGGAGGAAAAGTGGTTCGGACACCAAATACGGGACAGTGCTTTACGCTCTGGAGAAGTTGTCCGGAGTTAATATACTCTCGACCCCACACATCCTTACATCCAACCATCATAAGG
>CAZKOQ010000089.1:0-10417 GCA_964554425.1 uncultured Pirellulales bacterium
TATCAATCATCCTGCCGGATACGGTTCTGACTAATTTTCCCATATATGGATTCCATTGAAAGTGCAGCCCTCTGACGGTGCCTGCCTTGGAGAAGCTTTCGTTGGCCTGCACAAATTCCACCTTTGCGAGCCCCAGCTCTTGATGGTTCACAAGGTCGCTTTTCCGGTAGTGTTCGGTGAAGTACCCTCTATGGTCGCAAAAGCGTGCGAATTTAACGACTTTTACCGCTTTGATTTGTAAGGTTTTGACTTCAAGTATTTTCATATTGGAAGGCCTCCTTACTGCCTGAGTATTACATCGTTGCCGCTTGCACCGATCTTATCAGTTTTGACTTTGGCTTCAGCAACGGCCCTTACTTTCAATCGATGTGCCAGAGTTACATCTGTGGTTAAACTTTCCGGGATGTCATACATAACCGTCCAGTTGCAGGTTGCTTCTAATACCGAAAAGCAATTGTCGCCACTGTAGCCATTGAGGAATCTTGCTACAGAGTAAGGGAGATTTGAAAATCTTCTCTGCTTATAGGATTATGGGGGTTGTTAGTCTGCTATATGCACAGATGGTATAGAACCGTATTGCTCAGAGGGTTCTCTGGCCTCGGTTAGGAATCTTAAAAGCATCGCGATTTTGCTTTTGACGTGAACCTTGCGGTAAATGTTCCTTGTGTGAGTTTTGACGGTGCCGGGTTTTATCTGTAAGTGCCCGGCTATGTTACCGTTTCGCAGACCCTGGCAGATAAGCTCTGCTATCTGGCACTCACGGGGTGTTAGACTATAGCGGTTTTGAACGAATACCCACTGCTTCTTATCAAGCGGTATAAGTTCCTGCCGTTCTTGTTTAGGGTCACCCTTCACAATATTCTCTGTTGCCGGATTCGGTGATTGTGACATTGCTAACCTCCTTTTCCTCCTTTTGACAGCTCGTCGAGCAGATTACGTGCTTCAATAAGATCTCTGGGTGACAGGTTTCTGGTCTGGCTCTCCGAGTTTAATATCTGATTTAGCAGGTCAAGTGCTTTGTCCTTTTCTCTCAGTGCTGCCAGAGCTTTTGCCAGATGAAGACGCGAGGTGGCGGCAGATGGATTCGAGGCAGGATAAAGATTGACACAAGTGGTGAAGTCTTGAACTGCTTTGTTAAATTCGCCCATTCGTAAATAAATTACTCCGTGTGTATCAATAACGTCGAGGTAATCGGGGGCAATCTTCAATGCTTTCTCTGCAAGCTCCAATGCTTGCTGGAATTTACTTTGTTGTTCGCACATTATCCAGGCAAGATTATTCATTGCGACAACATTATTAGGTTGAAGCGTGAGAATTCTCTGGTAAAGTCCTGCGGATTCTTCGGGTTGGTTCGTAGCTTGCAGCAGAATAGCGAGAACGTTTATTGCCTCGATAGAGTTGGGCTCTTGATTCAGTATCATTTTGAGTATGTCTTCGGCTATTTTTTTCGCTTCGCTGTTATCAACTACCGCCAACTCTCTGGCAATAGCAACAGGTGTGGTAATATCCTTAGGGTGTTTTTGGTACCAGCTACTAATACTTTGGCTTAGCTGACTCCAGAGCCGGTCGTCCTTGAGTAGCCGAGCTTGCGTTAATAAGGGAATTGCATCATTCGGCTCCGACTCAAATAGAGAATCAAACTCTGTCTGGGCCTCTCCCTTGTTTCCGTTTTTGTATAGAGCAACAGCCAGTGCAATACTGCATTTTCGGCGAACTGCATCTTTGCAGACTTTAAGGTGGTTTCGAAGCAGCTCAACTGCCTTTTGGGTTTCGCCTGTTGCGACATACATATTGGCCAGAAGCACCACGGTGTCGGTATCGTTTGGGTCAGTGTCAAGTAATACCCTAAGAGTTGGAATCGCCAAAACAGGCGAGCGAGCTGCCTCCGCACGTGCTTTAAGGATAAGCAACGGTTTGTCATTAGCTTTATAGACAAGGCCCCTCAAAGCAATGTCGATGGCTTTTCCGTGTTCACCCTGCCTGAAAAATATTTCTCCCAGCAGTGCCCAGGCCTCGCTGATTTTGGGCTGGTCTTCAGTTACTTTTTGCAGAATTTTGGCTGCATTTTCGATAGAAGGAGCGGTCCCTTCGGCTAGCAAGGAGCGCGCTTTCAATATCTGTATTTCGGCGTCATCAGGATTTGATTCCAGCGCTTTGTCGAGTATGCTTTTTGCCTGACGAGTTTTTTCAGCGTTGCCGGACGCCAGAAGCAACAGGGCCGCTCGTTTTTGGATTTGGGGATTGTTTGGAGCCAAGGATAATGCTTGTTGTATGTCGGCCTCGGCCTTGTCGAGTTGTCCTGCGGAGTAGTAAAAGTCGCTTCTGGTTATCCAGACCTCAACATTGTTTGGCTCAATGGCTATAGCATGCTCTAAATCTGCGATTACTTTGTCGGTTTGCCTCAATGCGGCAAATGTCCGGGCCCGCAGGACGTAAGCTGATGCGTTGTTGAGGTCTTTTACTATCTTGTTGCACAGCGCCAAGGCCTCATCAGTTTTTTTCTGCTGGAGATTCAACTGGATCTGTGCGACAATTACTGACATTGAATTGGGGTCCAGGGTTTTTAGCTTATCCAGTAATTGTGCTGCCTTGTCGAATTTGTTTTGCTGCATCTTAATCAGAGCATCAGTTAAGAGTAAGGCCGGATTATTGGGGTCTCTGCTGATAATATCCTCCAGAATATATGAGGCCGAATCGAACTCTCCCTGCCTCACGTAGCTTTCAAACTGCAGTTGTTGGAGCTGAGGATGCAGCAGCTTCTCACGTGAGGCACGGTTCAGGATTTCCTGGGCCTCCTGGTCGTCGTATCCTTTTGCTTTATATAGAGCTGCAACAGTGGCGGCAATAATCCGCATGTCCTTCGGAGAACGGTCCAGCGCCTGCCTGTAAGTTGAAAGTGCCATTTGCGTATCGCCGCCCCGGTCATAGGTTGCCGCGAGGAGCAGCCGGCTTGCCTGGTCGTTCGGATTTGCCAGCAGATTTTCCTGAAGAAGAGAAATAATTTGAGGACGGCGTTTCTCGAAATCAGGTGCGATGTACCATGCCCTTGCCTGCTCGTATCGCCATTGCCAGCCATCTTCACCATCGATGGATTTAATCTCGTCAACCAACTGCTGGGTTTTCTCGAAGTTCTTAATAACCTGATCACATGTCAGTAACCGACGCTTAATCGGAATGTCGTTTGGGATTTTCGTGGCAAGCTCGCTCAGCAGTGGGTAGGCCTTGTCAGTTTGGTTCCACTGTGCATATAGTTCGACGAGCAGCAAAGTTAGCTCTCGCTGGGTAATTGGTTGTTCAAATCGTGCCAGGGCTTCTTTAATGGTTGTTTCACATTGTTCACGTTCAGCTTGCTGATTCAGTAAGAGCGCAAGGATTCTTATTGGTTCGACTGCATCACGAAATTCCTTTATTGTTTCATTTAGCTTTGATATTGCCTCATTTGTCTTTCCCTGGGCAATGAATAGGTCAACTTCGGCCAAAGCAATCCTTAACTGAGCGGGATGGTCTTTTTTCAACTGAGCTAATAACGTCTCAGCGTCGGTGAAATTACGCTGAAGTATTGCAAACCGAAGCTGCATAAGTTTGACCTCAAGATAGCCTTTTGTGGCCTCTTCGAGTGCCAACAACTGTTTCTTTATCTCCTCCCACTGTGTGTTGTCACTTGTCGCATCCGTGGCGAGTATTTTCATGCGGGCCTGTAGGTAGAGCAAAATCGCTTCGAGATTTCCACGGGAAAGTTGCGTTGCGCTCTGGGCATATTTTGCGGCCTCTGGCCAGCTGCCTATCTGGTCTAATAGCCTGGCCAGAGCCAGGTGACCTTCGGACAAGTCGGGTCTCTCTGAAACGAGCGTGCGGAGCTGATTCAGTGATGATTGCGTGTCGCCTAAACGGAATAGAGCTGATGCCAGTGCCAGCCGAACTCGCGGGCCCTTATTTCCCAATTGTATCGCACGCTGCCAGTGTCTGACGGCCTCAAGGGTCTGACCTTTCTGGTCGGCAACAAGACCTTCGAGGAAAGCGACTGTTTCAGGAGTAATATCTTTCTGACGAAGCTTGGAAATGCAATCGGTAGCACGGTCAAGGTCACCTGCGCGGATGAATAGCTCGGCGGCAGTCGGCATAAAGTCCCAGGGTTGAGAAGAAAGCTCTTTTAGAGCGGCTTCGGCAACGGTCAATATTTTTTCTTTGGACCTTGATTGCTGGGCAAGCTGGGCCCAGGTTTGCCAGAGGCCATAGTCTGTCGGTGTGAGTTTTTGCACAGCCATAAGCTGCTGCTCGGCCTTATCCAGGACGTTGGCGGTAATGAATCCGCCGGCTAATCTTAGCCGCACCGTCGGGTCTGATAGGTCCAGTTTTTCGGCCTGTTCAAGGTCGGTTAAGGCCTTTTGGGCTTGTTGGTTTCTTAAATAGAAACCGGCGCGACAAATATAGGCGAGAGCTGAGGATGGATTATTCTTAATTGCTTCGTCAAACCATCGTTCAGGCGGGTCCGGGAAGCTTTCTCGCCGCTGTTCGGTAAGCTGACCTAATAATTCATAGTCCAGTATTTGCTCTGGGTGCTCCGCAATAATATTTTTTAGTTCCGTTGCCGCCTCCTCAAATTTTCGCTGGACTGCTAATGACGCAGCCAGTATCCTGCGGATTTCAGGGTCGTTATTTGTTTTAAGATAATTCCCGGCTATTAGCCCGGCCTCACCGGGCGTGTTCAATGCCATATATAGGCCGGTGAGCCGTAAGGCAGCTTCGCGGTTGTTTTTGTCTATCCTCATAACGATTCGATATGCTTCTAATGCCTGTCGCAGGTTGTTGCTCTTGAGAGGTCTGATTTTAAGCTGCGCATCTGCATATTTGAGCAGAGCCGGGACATCATCTCCCTTGACTGCGATATAGCGACCTAAGTTCTGTGCCGCCTCTTCCCATTTGTGTTCGTCGTATGCCTTGTTGCCAAGGACAAGTCCTTGCTCAGCCCTGCCGCTTCTTTGCCATCGACGTAATCCAAAAGCTGTGGCGCCCAGAACAATAAGACCTATCAATAACACGATTGCCAATTTCCAATTAAAATATCTCCGTGGCATTTGATTACCCTTTCTTATCCGCAATATATGTTTTTAGAATTGACGAATAAAGTCATCGACTATTTTCTTGGTTGTTCGCCAGCATATCCATAGGTCCATTCTTAGTGACAGGTTCTTGACATAAGATGTGTCGTAATGAATCCATTCCTGGAAGTCTTTCATCGGCTTGCGTGTTCTGCAAACTTGCCACAGACCCGTTATACCAGGCCGAACAGATAAGCGTGCATCACGCCAGGAGGGGCACAATGTATTTTCTGATTCGGGGGAGGGTCTTGGGCCGACAACGCTCATTTGGCCAAGCAGAACATTAATGAATTGAGGTACTTCGTCTATAAACGTATTTCGCAGAAATCTGCCGACATTGTTAAGGCGTGGGTCATTTTCTATCTTGAACTGTGGGCCATCCACTTGACTGGCAACTCTTAGTTTGTCTTGAATCTTATCTGCTCCGACGAGCATTGTTCTGAATTTCAGGCAGTCAAATGGCTTTCCGTGCAGTCCTTGTCGTTTATCGCTGTAGAACACCGGGCCTGGCGAGGTCAGCTTTATTGCCAGGGCGATAAAGGGTATTACAGGCGCAAAAAGTATTAGAACTATTATGGCGGCGATACAATCGACAATTCTTTTGAAACATCTTGGGTATGAAAATCTCGGCCAAATTCGGAAGACCTCCTGCTTTGTCTGTTGATTCAGAGCGGACTTCAAAGGATACGTTCGCCTCAAATTGTCGTTTCTCGACCGGCTTAGGTTCTCCCATTTATCTTGTGGTCCCATTAGGATGCAATAATTTACGAATTGTTGATGTGGCACAGAAACTCCTGCGCCGATGATTGAATGATTTATCACAACATCTTGGCCAATCTTGACGTTGTTACCAAGAATGGCTGGACCTATGATGATTGCCTTTGGGCCGATTTCAATATTTTCACCCAGCAGGACTTTTCCAACTATTCTGGGTGCTTCGGATTTTTTTTTGTTGTTAGAGATAATCTTTTTTATTTTGCTTGTGTTTTCTCTACGCAGGAGCCTGATAGGCGAAAAGTCCACTGCTTTTCCGCAAAAGTTTAAGAGATTATTTTCTGTTTCTAAGTCTAACACGGTGCCGCCGATTCTAACTGCGCATGGCATCAAGTTTTTTGTCCGGCATCGCTCGATGAAATCCGGAAAAGATATAGGCAAATTGCCCTCATTGAAAAGCCGGTCAAGAATTTGGATTTTAATAAAGAGATGGTGAGGCCAATCGTTCGGGAGTGGTGAAAGTTTAACGGAGTCGCAATAAAGCCGTCTGATACCTGCGACTTTGCCTTGAGTAGTCAATCGTAATTTTTCGCTGCCTGCCAGCAGCTCCAGCTCGACATTGACTGCTATTATATCTGCCTGGACAGCAGTTAGCGTTTTCTCAAGTGGCTCATTGTTGATTTGGGTAGCAAATCGACCGTTAGAAATAACAAACCAGCTTTTGAGTGTCGGTCGTCGTTTCGCTTCCTGGAGCAACTGGTGAGGAATTGAAAGAGTTTCCCCGTAGGATATTGTCATTGGTGCGGATGCCTGTTCTTTGCTGTTCCATTCTTCTGGAATGGCAAAGACTAAACTATCAGCAGTTTCCCAGGACAGATTTTTGCTTAGCCCATTGAAAACAACACCTGATATAGGGTCACTGCATAAGGCAAACCGTAGCAGCTCCTGACTATGTCCATCTGTGGAGGTGCGATTTTTATGAATGACGACAAGATTCATAAATGGAAGAGGCGTTAATGTTATTCGACAATTGTTGGAGGTTCGTTTGCTTGGGGTTTTTCGGAATCAACTATATCAGCTTTTTCTTCCTGGTTCTGAAGTGGTAGGAGTATCTTTGCCTTGGTTCGCCTGGCGTCTCTTTTTTGATGCGTGCCTCGGGAGTAGTAATTGTAACTGTAATGGTAGTAACCTCGTCCGGCTTCTACATTACTTAGAACAGTGCCAAGCACCCTTATATTTATTTGTTTCAGTCGTTCCGTAGCAGCAGTGAGTTCTTGAGCGGTCGTTTGACCGGCAAAGCTAATCAATATAACAGCATCTGCAAGCTTGGCCCAGACAAGGGCATCGGGAAAAGCCAGTGCCGGAGGAGCATCAATGATAACGTGCTCGTACCTTTGGCTGGCCATATTTATGTGCAGGGCGGTTGCGGGTGAGGCCAGTAGCTCGTATGCATCGGCTGCATTGCGAGAATCAGCCGCGAGCACGTCCAGACCCGTTGAGGGGATAGACCAGACAACCTGGTCAAATTCTCTTCCTAAAAGGAAGTCCTGCAGACCCCTTGAGCCGCGGGGAAGATTCAGCAGGTATCCGATGTCCGGTTTTCTCAAGTCGCCATCTATCAGTAAAACTTTTTTACCTGACTTGGCTAAGCTTGTTGCAAGGTTAATCGCAAAAGTAGTTTTTCCTTCTTGCATCCCGGGGCTTGTAACGACTATTTTTTTAGGCATTCCATTGGTGTTAAGCAGCCCCAGGTTGGCACGAATTGTTTGATAGTCTTCAGCTATTTGTCCCGGTAGCAGGGCTGCTTTGACGGTGTGTGAGCTGGTTGTAGTGCCGAGTATCGGTATGCCTATGCGTCTGATTACATCATCGGTGGTATATAAGCTGCGGTCCGCTTTATCCCTCAAGAACGCCACCATCATTCCGCAGGCAACTGCGCCGAATACAAGCGCTAATGAGTACTTAATTCGCTTGTCCCTAATCTCGGAGATATCGGCCCAATACGCTCTCGAAATCCTTGCCGGTCGTTTTCGTTCCATTTCCAATTCTTGGATGCGACGGCTTACCGTGTCGGAGAGCTGTTTGTTTAGCTCCAGTTGGTCCTGCAAATCCAGGATGGTTAGTTGCTTACGTCCTATGTCAATAGTTTGAGTGTCTTCTTTGGTCAGCATCTCCCGAAGGCGGGTTTCGTATGCCTTGGTTTGCTCCAGCTCTGTTTTTGCGTTTGCCAGCTTTTGGGTGTTAGTCTTGGCGATTTCTTTGGACATCATCTCATCAAAGGTTTTGCCTGCTTCTTGCTTTCGTTCTTCAAGTCGCTCCTTTAAGGTTTTTAACAGGTCTGCTTTTCGCTCGAGTTCAGGATTTGTAGGAGCTAATGTCTGACTTGCGACGATATACCCCTGGTCCAGTTGTGCGATGTTTGTTGTCAAGCTGGCTACTGTTGGGTCGCTGTTTATATATGCTTCTCTCATTCTAACCAGTTCTTCGAGTGCAATGGCCTGCTCCTTTGTTTGTTCAAGCAATTGCACCTGAGCTTCAAGGTTGATTCTATGCGATTCTAATTTTGTAAGCTCGGCCAACAGACTTGCTACTCGCTGCAGCATCATATTCTGCCGGCTATCTAAAGTGACGGTTCCATAATCTTGTGCCAGTTTCGTAATTTCCGAGCGATGGCTCTGCATTTTTTCGGTCAAAACCTTGCGCTCATTTTCCAGGACAGTTAGTGTTTGGCCCTCCTCGTCGGTAGAGCTTGCGACCTCCACAGCCATGTAGTTCCGAATAAAAGCGTTTACTATTTGTTCTGCTTCCTGTGGGTAGAGACTTTTCATAGTTACTTTTATCAGCTCAGTGCGGCGGTCAGATGCTGCTATGATGATTTGGTTAAATATCGCCTCTTTCAGTATGCTGGCCGGCTGGGGCTTCGTATTGGTGCCCTCTAACTTTTGCTTCAACCGTTTAACAAGCTCGGTTGTTTCATCCTCAAAAAACGAGAATTTTTTGCCGACCAAATCATCTGCCACCCTTTCCACAACTTGGCTGCTGGTAATCCTTTGTGCCTCGGTGTTCACAAAACTTTCATAGTTTGATATTCCTCCGCTGTCTTTTTCGCCGGACAGAATGCTTGTTAAAATCGGAGCAACCCTTATTGCGCCGGTCACGCTGTATAAGGGTTTAATCAGAAGCCATATCGCCGGCAGCCCCGCTCCGCACATCAGGATGAATACCGCCACAGCAATATACCAGCGTCGGAGCACACCAACGAGTAATGACAATGTGCTCTGGCTTTCAGGCGGAGACGGCGGTGGTGAAGGTGGGGGGGCTGGTGTTTGAATTTTAACCGGTCTTTGTTCAATCATGTGGTCGAAATATTTTTCCAGGGCGTCCATTTTCCAAATCTCCTTGTGTTGGGATTTATGATACTAATCGGCTTTTTGTCGTGTAACTATTATTGATTCTTGTTTGGTCGGGGCTATTGTAAGCTTCGTCATAATCCAAAGCTCGCCTACCACCGCTGCAAGCGCCAGTGGCATCATTGCATATCCGCCGAAGTCGTGAAATATCTTTTCCCACTGTTCGCCGCTGATTACCGTAAAAGCAAGTGCTGTGACCGTCAATCTTATCGTATTACAAAGCAGGGCGATAGGCAGGCTCGAAGCTAAAATGACTAATTTTTCCCATAACGGCCTTCGGACCAGCAGGACAACAAGCCCGCTGATTACGAAGAAGGCGGTGACCATTCTTAGCCCGTTGCAGGCCTCAGCCACGGCAACACTTGATTGGCCGATGTGTATGATATTGCCCTCCCGCATCACCTCGTAGCCCATCGTCTCCAGGCAGAACACCGCTGATGAGGTTGCCCATCGCTGCAGAGGCAGCGCTACAGCGGCCTGGACTAGATTAGGCCAGGGCAGCATCAGGCATAAGAATAATAATACCGTTGACACCTTTCGTAAAAATTGCCAGCCAAGTAGTAATAGTACCAGCGCAGCGATAGTTAGAGCGATGGATAATCTTTCTGCTGAGCCATATAGAAAGAATAAGCCAAATAGTCTAATGGCCTGTGCTCCGAGGAAAGCCAATACCCCCCATATACAAGGTCTTATGGGGCACTTGGCGAGGTCGTGCCGCCTCGCCCAAAGGATATAAACGGTCAAGAAGGGAACTAATATGCCTGATGAATACTCGTCGCTTCTTTGCCATACCCTCCAGAGGTCTGTGATGTCAGGCCAATATGACCAAAAAAATGCAATTAGAACAAATCCGGCAGCAATAATAGCAAGTATGTTCTTTTTGTTCGACACCGCCCAATCCGGCAGACTTTTGTTTATTTTGTCAAAGTGTGGCTGTAATATGTGCCGAATTTTGCCAGCATATACTTTTGCAACTGTTGCTTCACTTCTTGTCAAGTTTTCCGCTAAGCCCGCCGGCTTAAATGGTATAACTTTTTCGTACACGATTGACCCACCTCGCACAACAGCATCATAGTCAATTAAACACCTTTGGATTTCACAATTTGGACCAACTTTTGCGCCGTCCCATACTACGCTGTTGACAATAATGTTGTTCTCGCCGATAGTAACATTATTGCCGATTATAGTCGGCCC
>CAZKOQ010000090.1:0-10313 GCA_964554425.1 uncultured Pirellulales bacterium
CAGCTCTATTGGAACTTGGATTAGCCAATGCTGCAAAAGAGGTGGGCGCTGCTATTACAATTAACAGGGTCGGCTCGATTATGAGCTGCTTCTTTACTAATAAACCTGTGCGCAATTTCACTGATGTTGTAGGCACTGATGTTAGACGCTTCAAGAGATTTTTTGCCGAGATGCTCAATCGCGGAATCTATCTGGCGCCGAGCGCTTATGAGGCGATGTTTGTGTCACTGGCTCATAGTAAAAAAGATATTGAGAAGACAATCGAGGCAGCTAAGGAAAGCTTCCGAAAAGCATGCCCTGAGTGCAATCGAAGGGTCAAGGCTGGTTTATGACCTCCTCATTTTTTAGTTTGAATTTCTTGGTTTTAAGTTTTATCCCTCTTATTCAGCCGGCAGGTGCAGTAGTTGAAAATGTCAAGCCGGCGGATATTATTGGGATAACGCACGTTGCGGGTAGATACCATTTGACGGATAAGGATTTTCTTAACGAAGGCGCCGACCAGATTTTGGCTCTCGGTTCGAGGGTGATAAAGGTCTGGTTTTATGGCAAAAGACACGAGCATCCCGATTCTGTGTATCCGTATAACTCCAATTGGCCCAAGGTGAATAGCTTGGTTGACGGCGCCCGGACGCCGTATTTTCGCAAATTGTTCGACAAGCCCTTTACGACATATATCCTGGTGGTTACGTCGCTGGAGCGGCCCGATGCCTACTGGCGAAATGGTGTTACACAAGAGCAAAAGCAGGATGAGCAGCGACAGTTCTACGAGCTGACAAAATACCTCTTGAACACATACAAGGGAACGGGCAAAACGTTTATCTTGCAGCACTGGGAGGGTGACTGGATGATACGCGGCAGTTTCGACCAGAATGTTGAGCCCACACCTGTTGCTGTTCAGGGGATGATTGATTGGCTAAATGCGAGGCAGGCGGGGGTTAATCAAGCCAAAGCAGAGGTAGGGCAGGATAAGGTGAGGGTATATCACGCTGCTGAGGTGAACCGGGTGGTTGGCTCGATGAAGGCAGGCAAACTCAATGTAGTTAACGCGGTCCTGCCGCACACGAAATTGGATTTGGTCTCGTATTCGGCGTGGGATTCGGCTCTCGAACATTACCAGCAGCCCGATGTCCTGCGAGAAGCCCTTGATTTTATAGCGGCGAATATGCCGGATAGCGCCGATTTCGGAAATAAAAATGTCTATATTGGCGAGTTCGGTATGCCGGAAAACCTGTATCCTGTGGAGCAGATACAAAAGGCGATTCCAAACGCCGTGAAAACAGCACTGGATTGGGGGTGCCCGTATATTGTTTATTGGCAGTTATATTGCAATGAGCTAAAGGATGGTAAATACCAGCCGCCAGTCAAAAGCAACGATGCTGTGCGGGGCTTCTGGCTCATAAAACCCGATGGCTCAAAAAGCTGGACCTGGCACTACTTTTATGGGCTATTTAATCCCAATAGCCAAATTCCGATGTAGGCACTGCCTTTTTTCCCTTGCCACGAAGGCACCAAGACACTAAGTTTTAATTATATTTAGTTCTTTGTGCCTTTGCGTCTTTGTGGCTAACTTTTCCTAATTTGTTGTCGGTGACCTGCAAATGTAACACGGCCATCTTGGCCGTGTCTTCACGGGCTGGAAGCCCGTGCCACTAAATTTTTGGACGTAAATAAATTTCTTGCACTTACAGATAATGGCAAAGATAATAATTGCCAAAACTTTAAATGATTAGCCACGAAGACACAAAGTCACAAAGTTAAAAAAACAGGTAATTACAATTGATTTTAGTGTCTTGGTGCCTTTGTGGCAGAAAACACGTGGACGGGGTGAACAGAGACATAGACCGTTGGACTTAATGACGAAGTGAAACTATCGTTAAAGCTGGGACAGAAAGAACGATTTAAGGAGATTTAGAAATGAACCAGACGGGTAAGAGTGATTTGCTGGATACCACCGATTGTCTGGAGGCGGTTGGGGTATTTAGGGGATGGAAAAACTGCTTGTTTGTAGTTATGGCGATATGTCTTATTTTGCTGCAAGCATCATTTTGGCTCGTCAACACCGGCCGTATCAGAGCAGGTGAGTGCACCGAGATACTTAAAGCTCCCGTTGACGCTAACGTGGTGGAAGGCACGCCGGCAGCAGATGCTAACGAGGGCGCTAAAGTAACGACCAAAGAGCCGCAGCCCGCCACGAAGTATGGCGGATTTGGCGTGACATTCGAGTGCTTGGCATGGACAGTGAGGTTTGCTAATGCAATTCTTATGCTGGCCGCCACACTTTACTGCCTGGCGATGCTTTTTAGCTTGAAGCTGTCGCTTATAGGCCGGCTTGGCGGAATGAGCCATATCAGCAGGGCATTTTTCTGGTCGCTCGTGATGCTAATACTGGTAATGCCCTGGCAGGTTGTATTTGACTGCGTTATTAGAGGCGCAATATTTACTCCCTGTGAGCTGGTGGCCTGGTGCGGTAAAGAAGGCGGCGGAATATTTCAGACCATACTTTTCTACTTGCGCTTTAGCGGATACTGGCTGCTCATCGTGTTGTTACTTATCCTTTCGCAGCTTCGCAGCGCCCGCTGGACAAAGGCCATTCTACGCCGCCTCGAGGTGATATAAGAAGATGCCCACCGAGAGGATTGGCTTTATCGGCACCGGCATAATGGGTAAGCCGATGGCCCACAATCTCCTAAAAGGAGGATACAGGGTAACCGTCCATAATCGCACAAAGACAAAGGCCGAGCAGCTTATCGCTGAGGGGGCAATTTGGGCTGAAAATCCCGCTGCCGTTGCCCGCAATAACGATGTTGTAATTACTTGTGTTCCCGACACGCCTGACGTCAGAGAAGTGCTTCTGGGTAAAAACGGCGTGATTGATTCGGCAAGGCCGGGACTTATCTGCGTTGATATGAGCACCATATCGCCCGCAGCGACTATACAGATGGGGGAGATTCTATCAGGTAAGGGTGTTACTTTGATTGATGCCCCTGTGAGCGGCGGTGAGATTGGAGCGATAGAGGCCAAATTATCTATAATGATGGGGGGTCCAAAGAATATTGTGGATAAGATTAACCCGATTATGGAGGTGATGGGAAGAACGGTAACTCATTGCGGACCCCTTGGCCACGGGCAGATGACCAAGCTTGTCAATCAGGTAATGGTCATTCATACAATAATGAGTATCGCTGAGGGCTTTGCATTTGCCGAGAAGGCAGGACTGGATTTGGAAACTACGCTGAAAATAACATCTGCCGGCGCCGCAGGAAGCAACTCGTTAAAAGCTTTGGGACCAAAAATAATTGCGGGGGATTTTAAGCCCGCTTTTATGGTTGATTTGCAGCAGAAGGACTTACGGCTCGTTCTGGAGCTTGCCGAGCAACTAAAACAGCCGCTGCCTGGTGTGGCCCTGGCAAGTCAATTGCTTACAGTCCTTCAGGCACAAGGCCGGGGCAGAGATGGCACACAGGCCCTCGTTGATGTCATCCGACAATTAGGCGGCGAGCATACCTAAACTTATCGCCGGCGTGTAAGACGAATTATCAGCTCTCGCTGCGTGGGATATTGTTTGAAGAGTATTTCTCTTTGTCCCAGCTCGAAGTCCGCGATATCAAAGCCGGGTGCGACAGTCGTTCCCATTAAGGCAAATTTCCCGCCTTTTTTCAGAAAACAGCCCTGCCAGCTGCCGTGCGGGATTATTACTTGAATCTGTTGGCCAGCGAGAATGTCCTGACCCAAAGTAACGACTTCGCTATGGCCATCCTGGTGCAACTGGAGCATTATCATCGGGTCACCGAGGTAGAAGTGGAATATCTCATCGCTTTTGACCCTATGCAGGGCAGAGAATGTGTCGGGTGTCAGTAAATAGAGTATCGCCGTGCTAAAATTTCTATCGCTGGTATATCGAGAAGGCAGATGAATCCTGGCTATTTTTTCCGGGCTACGGTAGGTCTCGATATAAAAACCCCCCTCGTTTGGCAGGGATTTCATACCAAAGTATTCAATTATCTTTTGTGCCGTCGTCATATTTTATCTATTTTAGAACGATGCCTTGCCGTATGTAAAGCAGAGAATTATATGGAAATTTAAGATAGGACATATCGTCAATTGACTGACTGTCAGACGATATTTAATGCGGTGAGTTTATTACTGTTTGACTTTACAGGCGGCAGTTCTTGGATATAATTATTTTCGCTATGGCAGAACTCGAAAAAAATTCAGCTGACATCGTTCAGACCAAAATAATAAGGGTCGTTGAACCTGACAGCCCCCTGGAGTTAGACTGCGGCAAGAAGCTGTCTTTTATTGATGTGGCTTATGAAACTTATGGGCAGTTGAATTCGGCAGGAGATAATGCAGTCCTGATTTGCCATGCGCTTAGCGGCAATGCCCACGTTGCCGGCTACAATAGTCCAAACGACCGCAAGCTCGGCTGGTGGGATTCTATGGTCGGGCCGGGCAAGGGAATCGACACCAATAAGTATTTTGTCATCTGCTCGAACTTTCTCGGCGGCAAGGATGGGACCACAGGGCCAGGGTCGATCAATCCGGCCACGGGCAGGCCATACGGCCTGGACTTTCCGATTATAACGATAGCTGATATGGTAAAGGTGCAGAAGCTCCTGTTGGATAAGCTCGAGATAAAACAGCTTCTGGCGGTGGTAGGCGGCTCAATCGGCGGAATGCAGGTTTTGCAGTGGGCGATTGCGTATCCTGATTTCGTTAAGGGAGCGATAGCGATTGCCACCACCAGCCACCTGGGGGCACAGGCGGTTGCGTTTGACGCGGTAGGCCGAAACGCGATACTTGCGGATGCGAATTTTGCCGGCGGACAATACCACGGCAAAAAAGGACCGGATGGAGGCCTGGCTATTGCTCGAATGATTGGACACATAACGTATCTTTCTGAGCAGGGAATGCGCGAAAAGTTTGGGCGGAGATTGCGAAGTGCCGACGAGTATAGTTACGATTTCAATTCTGAGTTTGCCGTCGAAACGTATCTTGATTACCAGGGGCAAACCTTCGTAGAAAGGTTCGATGCCAATAGTTACCTCTATATAACCAAGGCGGCGGACTATTTTGACCTGCTAAAGGATTACGGCTCATTAAACAACGCATTTGCATACGTCAGGTCTCGATTTCTCGTAGTCAGTTTTACCAGCGACTGGCTCTTTACGCCCGCTCAATCCGAAGCAATAGTCAACGCTCTGGCTGCAAACGGCAAGGACGTCAGCTTCTGTAACATTGAATCGCCTTATGGCCACGATGCGTTTCTGCTGGAGACTGAAACGCTTGCGATGTTCATATCGGGGTTTCTGGCAGCCACACATCAGCCAGGAGTAAGGAGCGGCAGGGAAAAAGGAAAAAGGAAAAAGGAAAAACAGAGATGCACTACAGCCGAAATCGCTATGCGAGATTTGGAGCTTGCGAAGCGGACGCGTGTGGATTATGAGCTTATTGAGTCGCTTATAGAGCCGAATAGCACCGTGCTGGACGTTGGATGCGGGGACGGCCAGTTACTGGCGAACCTTGCTGCCGATAAAAACATAAAGGGTAGGGGCATTGAGCTGCAGCAGGAGCTGGTCTTGGAGGGTGTAAATCGAGGGCTGTCTGTCGTTCAGTATGATGCACAGAGGGGCTTGGCAAGTTTCGCCAGCAAGAGCTTCGATTATGTGATACTGTCGCAAACGGTGCAGACACTCAAGAACCCCCAGACGGTTTTTGAGGAGCTGCTGCGGGTCGGCAAGAAGGTAATTGTCAGTTTCCCGAATTTTGCGCACTGGCGATGCCGGGCACAGCTACTGCTTTTCGGCAAGGCCCCGGTAACTAAGCAGCTACCTTTCCAGTGGTATGACCCCCATAACATACATTTTCTTTCAATGAAGGATTTTGATATGTTCTGTGAAAAGCTGGGCGTCAGGATAGAAAATCGCATGCCGCTTGGTAAAACGCATCTGTCCCCCGTGAGGTTTGCGCCCAATTTGTTTGCCGAGCAGGTAATCTACGTAACGAGCAAAAATTAATTCTTCTTTTACATTTAGCCCCACAACCTGTCCCACCGAAGCCTAAGGAGTGTGCCTGAACTTTACCCAAAATAGGTGATGGGTATTTTTAATTACGATTCATTACAGGCAGAAATATATGATGTACAATGAAACAACCGTTTCTTATTAAATGTCTTGTCTCTCTTGTTTGTTGGCACTCGGGACGAATTGATGATTTTTTCAACTCGGCTTTGCCTTCAATGCCAAGGTTTTGTTTTCTCGTTTCAATTGCTTCATTGACGCACTTAATTGCTTTGTCTGTATCCCCGTCCATGACATAACCGACCATCCCGCCATTTGTACCGCCGGAATATCGTTCTTCGACATACCGCATTACACCTTCGTCAATGTATTCACCTGCCAACGAAGACCATCTTCTATTTTTGTCCGTTTTATTCAACAATTTGCATTCAAGGGAAAAGTATTCGCTTTCGCTATAGCCGTGAGTAAAACGAATATCAATACGTCCCTTTTGCACGCCCTTTTCATTTAATACGTTCGACTCCCAATCTATCCTGAACAAATGAATAGAGCGATTTTGATTACTCCTTAAGTGAACGACAAAATTCTTTGTAATTGGGACTTCGAGTTCTGAAAAGAATGGTTGCGGAAAGGTTTCCCAAGATTTTATGACCAAATCCAATAATTGAGGCAATAAATCTTCGGGAAATGTATCCGTCCAAGGGTCAACCGATCCACTTATTGCCATTAATGCACCTCTCCCACCCGTAATACTGCCGCAGCGATTTCATCCGCGTCATTGAGTGCAGTCGAACGCATCCAACTGCGAAGCGTCATCGGCTTAACGATATAGATATGGTCTCTGTCAAATAATTTCAGATTACGGCAATAAACAAACCCGCCTCTTTTGGCTGGAAGCAATTTGGCAATGCGGTCTAAAACCTGTCCCATTTCTTGAGATGTGGATATCTCCTGATATGACTTCTGCTTGCCATTGGCACGTGATATGACAACGACAGCTTGAGAATCCGATTTAATCACGCGTGCCTCGACTTTTTTCCCCTCTTTAGCGTGAATATTAAGCATTTGACAAAGTGTATCTCTATATTGTTGACGCTCTGTTTTATTAGGCAGACGTAGAGTTTTGATGTTCTTTGTCTCGCTGGGCGTGATACTAGGGATAATGTAATCAACGGTGTCTTCTATTAGTACTCGCTCATATTCATCGATATCGTAGTACCGCCTGATAAGCGGTTCGCATTCATCTTGTATTTTTTTTGCCTCTTCTGATCGACCAATTACATATTTACCCTTTCTAAGATCCCGCTCAAAGCTATTAATTCTCGCAGAAACATCTTGTATGATTTCACCTTTAGTATCTCCTGAGTCTCGTGGCAGGGGAAATGGAATCCTTAACAATTCATACAACAAACATTTGTCGCGTTCAATACCCCAATTAGCCGAGGTGTGAAACAGATAGTATTGAATAATGTCGGATCTCAATACCGCACTTAAAAAACGCAATGTATCTTTATCATCTTTTGGTCCCCCAATAGACTGTAAGGAAGAGCGGAATAGAACAGGAAAATTCGAGAAAGCCACCTTCATGTCCTTAGAACCTTGGCTCACTAAAACCATCGGAGAATTAAATATTTCAGGAGACCTCGGCCTGTGTACCAAACGATAACCAGGACCAATCGGCACACAATCTTTTTCTATTATGACCAGTTGAATATCTGGTAATCTACTATTAATAAACAACATATCCTCAGGCCACCAGGATTTCTTGTTATTAGGTGTAAATGTTTGAAAACCCTGCCCCTTAATCCACCTCTTTGGATGTTTTGGTGTTCCTGTTATATCTTCAAGATGAGACAGATCAGATAATCGTTGCAGCAATTTTGAATCTCGCCATGTTCCCCAGAATTGAGTTTTCCAAACTTTTGCTGCCTCGTCGCTTTGGGCCTTTGACAATAATTCCGAAAGGCGGATTGTTTTAATATCCTCATCATAAATATATACAGCGCCACCAAGCTGGCTGTGAATATCAGCTTTAGGACTATCGTATCTTATCATATTCTTAGTAACGTTCGGTTTTGTCTTATTAAATCGAACGGCAATACCTGGATGGATCGCATCCGCAAATAAAACAAATCGTAAATCCGAAAAGTTAACTACTTTTTCTACGGTCACCTGACTAAACCAAGCGGTTTGAAATTTATCCGTTTTATTCAGCAATGCCGCGGTAGGAAGCAGAAGACACGCCTTGCCGGAATCATTCAGGCGTTCTGGCACTTTCCACATAAAGCCGTGAGCAATTTGTTTCTGAGGCCCCTTGACATCTTTATCGGTTTTTTGCCATTCCAGAAAGAACGGGTCTATGCAATTTTCTTTGCTGGCCCACGGAGGGTTGCCGATCACAAAGTCAAAATCCGTTGAATCAAGTTTCAGGTCTGGATTGAAAAAATTATCGCAGACAACCGATTTTTGCTTGGTCTTTGTTGATAATAACGCCGGAAATTTCAATCCCCGTTTTATAAGCTCCTCGACATCACAGGGTTCTAACTGTTCGAGCACTGCCAGATATAAGCTAAAACAGGTGATGTGACAGGCGGTTTCGTTTACATCGACCCCAAACAACCGATTCTCCAGAATGTTGAGCAGTTCTTTAGCTCTTGTTTTAAGGTGACGGTTACCATTATTGCTCATCCATTGATTGGCCATTCGATTGAACATACTTACCAAAAAAACGCCGGAACCGCAGGCAGGGTCAAGGACTTTTGATTCATACAGAGGTTTTTTATGACCTTCGAGCAAAATATCGACTGTTAATTCAGCTAAATGCGGAGGTGTATAATACGCACCGGATGTTTCCTGTAATGTGCCTTGTTCGCTGATAAATCCCTGATAAATAGAGCTGATTGTTTCAATGGGAATCACACTAAAATCGTATGCCCAGAACTTAAGCGCATATTGACCGCTTTTCAGATCATCTCCGTTTAGGAAAGATTTAATGATTTCTATATGCTTATCAGTGACGTCTTTTTCTTCTTCATCTTTTAGGTCTGAATCTAATAAACTTCCGTTGAAACGCTCTTTCAAATAACCGAATAGGCGGAACAAGGCCTTTTTGGCTTGTGGCAGGGGTAATTCATTTAACATATCCTTAAGATATTCGTATTTACCGCCTATATTACAAAGGTCAGAGTCGTCCGCAAAATGTTTGCCTTTAATCATTTTTCGTTCGATGAGATAACAGGCAAATAACAAGCGTATAAGGAAAAGATGGGCATATTCTGTCCTAAAAGTAAAAGGTTTGACCGGACAATAAACGAGATCTGTAGCCGCTTTTGTCAGATTCTCCAGCAGACAGCGGTCAACAGCATGTTTTCTATTAAAGCTTTTCTGTTCACGGAATATCTCCCCTGTCTCGATTGATGCTAATGCTTCATCCAGTTCGAGAACATCAGCAACTTTATCAAATATTTTTACCAGGCGCCCGTCACCATCGATGTCATTGTCGTTGTTCGTAGGAAGTGCCTGTCCCGAATAAACTTTTATCTGGGTGTCGGATATAACAACTAAAAGCGGGACGATATGCTGATTCCAAAGATATGTTTGCCATTTCCTTATGTCTTTTGCTATTAAATCTTTAACTCTTTTGAAATATGCGGTTGGTGCACGGTCAACATATAATACAGCGTCTAAACCTAAACGGTCAAATGCCCTGCGAATGGTTTGAGAATGCGGTAATAGTGGGTCACTTCTGCTTATTTGTTCAGAGGAGGTGAACAATCCGCGTCTGTAATAATCTGACTTAATTAAGGCCCCAATCCCTTGATTTTGTGTTTTACCCATCTGAATAACACATCAGTTTTCATCGGCAATTTATAACACTTTCCACTATGATATTAGGGTTTAAGTTGAATCGCAACAAAGTTTTTCAGACTCTGGCTTGTGCTTTTCGCCAGATTTTCAGAAATTATCTTCTTCTCTGTGTTTTCGGCGTTCTCTGCGGCAAATTTTTTTCGTTTGACTTTTCTCTGAAAATATGTTAAAATTCCCACCGGTTTGCAAATAGGCAAACCCGCTTCGATGAGCAAAGCGAGGCGAGCGACAAATCGCCCAGTAGGGCAAGGTTTCAGGTCCAGTAGGTCCAGCCAATAACCAATTAACTAATTAACCATTTAACCAATAACCAATTTTCAGTTACCAATTACGACTAATTATGCAAAACAAACCCAATTTCCTAAATACCTAAAGTGGTTATAACCGCAGAATGCACAATGACTAATAACAATAAACAACGAACTA